>DATBLJ010000075.1:0-27351 GCA_036555375.1 Candidatus Limnocylindria bacterium | reverse complement strand
CGGATCATGCGCAGCAGCCGCCACGGCAGCGGCTTTGCCCTCCGCTTCCCGCGGATCGTCCGGATCCGGGAGGACAAGACGGCAGCCGATATCGACACCATCGCGACGGTCGAGGTCTTGTTCGACGCCCAGGCGAGCGGCCGGATCCTGTTGGCGACCGGCCAGGGCGGCGCCGAAGCGAGGATCACCGCCACCGGCAAGCTCGAGGAGTAGGGGTCGAGGCCCCGGGGGTCAGGCCCCGGTGGCGGTCAGCGACGCGTCGAGGGTCGTGACAATGAGGTCGGCCTCGGGCTGGGTGATCACCAGCGGTGGGCGGACCTTCAGGACGTTCCCTTCGCGTCCGGTCGTGCTGACGAGCACGCCCCGCTCACGCATCTCGTTCATGACCCGTTTGGCGAGATCGCCGGCCGGGGCCCGCGTCCCCCGGTCGGTCACGAGATCGACCCCCACCATCAGCCCGCGTCCGCGGACGTCGCCGATGGCCTGGTGGGTCGTCGCCAGGCCGGCGATCGCCTCGCGCAGGGCCGCCCCGACCCGGATGGCGTTGGCGGCGAGGTCCTCGTCCTCGATGACGTCCAGCACCGCCAGCGCGGCCGCGCAGGCGACCGGGTTGCCCCCGAACGTGCTGAAGAACTCGTGGTCGATCCCGAACTGGTCGACGATCTCGGAGCGGGCGACCACCGCCGCGACCGGATGGCCGTTGCCCATCGGCTTGCCGAGGGTCACGAGGTCGGGGGTGATCCCCGACGCGGTGAAGCTCCACAGGTCCCCGGTCCGGCCGTGGCCGGACTGGACCTCGTCCGCGACGTAGACGGCCCCGTTGGCGGCCGTCCGGTCGGTGAGCAGCTGGAGGTAGCGGTCCGACGGCGGGACGATGCCGTCCGCGGTGAACGTGCCGTCGACGTAGAGCGCCGCCGCGCGATGGCCGCGTTCGGCGAGCCGGGCGACGGCACCGTCCAGCTCGGCCGCATAGGCCGCGTCGGGGTCGGCGTCGGCGGCGTGGCGGCCGCGGTACAGGTTGGGCGCCGGGATCGTCTCGACCGATTCCGGCTGCTCCCCGCGGGGCCACTCCGAGGTCGAGAAATCCGCGATCGCCGCCGTCAGCCCGTGGTACGACCAGCCGCTGACGATGCCGCCGCTGCCGTCGGTGAAGACCGTGGCCAGCCGCCAGGCCAGGTCGTTGGCCTCGCTGCCGGAGTTCACGAACATCACCGTATCGAGGCCCGGCGGCATGGAAGCCGTGATCCGCTCGGCGAGCAGGACGACCGACTCGTGGAGGTAGCGGGTGTTCGTGTTCAGCGCCCGCGCCTGCGCGGCGATCGCCTCGACGACTCGCGGATGGGCGTGGCCCACGACCGGGACGTTGTTGTACGCGTCGAGGTAGCGCCGGCCCGTCGCGTCGAACAGCCACGGGCCCTCACCGCGGACGAGGTGGAGCGGCCGGTCGTAGGTGAGCGGGGACAGGGCCGAGCCGAGCACGCGACGCCGGCGCTCGGCCAGCTCGCCCGAGGGGATGGCGGTCCGGGTCCCACTTCCCCGGGCGGCGGCCGCCAGGCGCCGGACCGATTCGTCCCAGCCGGCGGCCTCCAGCTGGTCGAGCAGCTCGTAGGCCGGCTCGAGCCAGCCGGTGATGTAGGCGTTGTCTGGGTACTCCGCGGTCCGCCACACGGAGATCAGGACGGTCTGGACCATGCGCGCGGCGAGCAGGTCGGCCAGGAGCGCGGCCTCCTCGTCCTCGAGCGGGGTCACCGCCACGTAGCCGCCGATCGCGGTCGCGGCCGCCTCGAACAGGTCGGTGCGACCCCGAAGGACCGACTGGAGCATGGCTGGCAGGTCGAAGGCCAGGGCGGTATGGGCCATGTCCCCGAAGTCGAGGATCCCGGCCACCCGGTCCCCGTCCATCAGGAGGTTGTCCAGGGTCAGGTCGTTGTGGATGACCTGCGCCCGCAGCCCGGGGAGGGCGGGCGCGACGATCCGGTCGTAGCGCTCGAGCGCACGCTCGACCTGGGCCCGGCGGTTGGCATCGGTCACCGCCGCGAGATGCGGCCGCAGCAGGTCGAGGTGCTTGAGATCCCAGAGGATCGTCCGGCCGGCGGCGGGGTGAAAGAAGCCGCGCAGCGCGCGGCCGACCCGGGCGGTCACCCGGCCGATCTCGGCCAGCGCGGCCGGCGACAGGTCGATGGCGTCGACGTGCCGGCCGGGGAGGAACGGGATCAGGCGGACCTGGTGCTGCCCGCCCTGGCGGCCCGGGACGCTGACCACCGTCGTGCCGCTCTCCGCGGGCCGGGCAGCGGCCAGCGGCAGCTCGGCGTCGCGGGCGGCAATGTGGCGCACCGCGGCGACCTCCATGTCGACCACGCCGGGGTCCTCGACCTCGTTCGAGATCTTCAGGACCCAACTGCCCCCGCCGGCATCGGTCAGGCGGAAGTTCTGGTCCCGTTCGCTGACGAGGAGCGAAGCCGATCCGCGGACCCCGAACAGGGCATGCGCCAGGGACTCCGCCTCGTCGGTGGTGAAGGCCGGCGCGTCGAAGCCGAGCACGTTGGCGTGCGTGTCCACGGGCCGATCCTACACACTGCCCCCATGCCCGACGATCCGACCGACGACCTCCTGGACGACCTGCCCGACTCGGTCCGGCGCAACCGGATCGGCTGGGATGCGGGTGCCGCCGAGCACGTGGCTCCCGGGGAGCGGGCGTGGGCCTCCGCCGAGCCGTACTGGGGGATCTGGAGCGTGCCCGAGTCGCAGCTCCACCTGCTGCCCGATGACCTCGCCGGCAAGGACGCCATCGAGCTCGGCTGCGGGACGGGCTACGTTTCGGCCTGGATGGCGCGCCGCGGCGCACGGGTGACGGGTCTCGACAATTCGCCGAAGCAGCTCGAGACCGCGCGCCGCCTCCAGCAGGAGCACGGGCTCACGTTTCCGCTGATGCTCGGCTATGCCGAGAAGGTCGACCTCCCGGACGCGAGCTTCGACGTTGCGATCTCCGAGTACGGCGCGGCGATCTGGGCCGATCCCTACCAGTGGATCCCCGAGGCGGCGCGCCTGCTCCGCCCCGGCGGCGAGCTGATCCTGCTCGCCAACAGCGTGCTCGTCATGCTCGCCGTGCCCGACACCGAGGCCGAGGGAGCGGCCACCGACCGCCTCGTCCGTCCGCAGTTCGGGATGCATCGGTTCGAGTGGCCCGACGACCCGAACTCCGTCGAGTTCCACCTCTCCCACTCGGACATGTTCCGGCTCCTCGGCCGGAGCGGGTTCGAGGTCACCGACCTGATCGAGATCCAGCCCCCGGAGGGATCGACCACGATGTGGGAGAACATCGCAACCATCGACTGGGCCCGCAAATGGCCCTCCGAGGAGGTCTGGAAGGCCCGCAGGCGCTAGGATCGCGCCATGGGCTGGGACGCGGGATCCCTGGGCCCGCCGGTCGGGCGGGTGCAGGTCGAGATCTACACGGCGTCGTTCCGGGTGTCGGGCCACATGACGACCCGCTTCCACACGGTCGGTGACATCCTCAACCTGGCCGGAGCCGATCACCTGAGCATCGAAGAGGCAACCGTGGCCGAGTACGCGGATCCCGGTGCGAATCGCGGCGGTCCATCGGTCCTGGTCGCGGTCGACACGATCCTGTTCGGCATCAGCGACGCCGCCAGTGCCGAAGCGCCCGCCGACGAGTGGGGCGGCGTCCAGAAGCGCGCGGTCCGCTGTCAGCTCGCCCTTCCGCCGTTCTGGGTGACCGGCGACATCCACGTCCCGCCGGGCGGGAGTCCGCTCGACGGCCTGCTCAACGTGGCCGACCGATTCCTGAGCCTTACCGACGTCGCGGTCAGCTCCGGCGCCTTCCCGGCCTTCGACGGCAACGCGCCGGTCGTGGCGGTCCAGCGCCACCTGGCCCAGATCCTCCTGGTCAACGACGTCGACGCGCCGCAGAACCCGCTCGAGGAGATCCTCCCCGAGGAAGAGGTGCGTGGCTGGATCCCGCCGCCGATGGAGCCGCAGGGCTAACCCCCCAGGGGCCGGTCCTGGCGGACCGGGTGTATCCTCTCCAGCCCCATGGCACGAGCGATGTGGCGGGGCGCCATCCAGTTCGGTCTGGTGACGATCCCGGTCAAGCTCTATCTGGCGACCGAGTCGAGCGGCATCGGCTTCAACATGCTGCATGCCAGCTGCCTGAACCGGATCCAGATGAAGATCTACTGCCCGTTCCACGACGAGGTCGTGCCGCGCTCGGAGACCGTTCGTGGCTACGAGTGGAGCAAGGGGCGCTACGTCGTCGTGACCGATGACGACCTCGAGGCCGTGCCGCTCAAGACGATCCGCTCGATCGAGATCTCGGCCTTCGTCGCTGCCGACGAGGAGGCCCACGGCGCCCAGTTCGTGAAGAGCGCCTACTACCTCGAGCCCGACCCGGTCGGCAAGAAGGCGTTTTTCCTCCTCCGCGAGGTCCTCGCCGACGCGAACAAGACCGCGATCTGCAAGGTCGTGATGAAGGACCGCGAGCAGCTGGCCGCCATCAACCCGTACTCGGAGTCGATGCTGCTGACCACCCTCCACTGGCCCGACGAGGTCCGGCCGATCGAGGAGATCGCCGTCGACCGCGAGGGCATCGAGATCAAGGCCTCCGAGCGGAAGATGGCGGAGCAGCTGATCGCCTCGATGACCGGCGAGTTCGATCCGGCCGAGTACCGCGACGAGTACCGCGACGCGCTGATGGGCGTCATCGAGGCCAAGGTCGCCGGCGAGGAGCCAACGCCGATCGCCCAGGCCGAGCCGACCCGCATCGGCGATCTGATGGCCGCCCTCGAGGCGAGCGTCGCCGCCGCTCGCGAGGCGCGCCGCGATGCGGCCGCCGGCGACGAGGAAGCACCCGCCAAGCCGGCCTCCGCCAAGCGGGGCCGGGCGAAGAAGTCCGCGGAGGCTGACGAGGCCCCCCAGACGCGGCGGCGCAAGACCGCCTGAGCGGCCGCGTGCCGCCCGAGCAGCTCCCGCTCCCGACGCCGGAGTCCGCTGACCAGCCCATCACCCGTCTCCCGGATCGCATCGAACCGATGCAGGCCGCGGACGCGCCCGCGCCGTTCGACGATCCCGACTGGTTCTTCGAACCGTGGTGGCCCGGCGTTCGGGCCCTGGCGTTCGCCGAGCGCGGCCGCGTCCGGCTCCAGGTCTCGGGCCTGGCCGATGCGACGGCCGCCTTCCCCGAGGTCGGGGAGCTGCCCGCCCAGCTGTCGGAGGATGGAGTGGCGGTGGACGGCACCCTGCTCGTCCTCGACGCCGACGGCCGGCCCGACCCCGAGCTGCTCCGCGCCCGGCTGCGCGGCGCCGACCCCGGCGTCGGCCGGGCGGCGTACGTCGCGTCGGACCTCCTGTGGTCCGGCGGTGAGGCGGTCGTCCGCCGCACGTTCCGCGTCCGGCGAGACTGGCTGGAGGCGGTGCTCGCGCCGGGCGATCGGATCACGGTCGGCCACGGCTACGTCGGCGACGGGACCCTGGTGGCCGAGGCGCTCGGCCGGCTCGGGATCGACGGGCTGTCGGCGCGCCGCCTGTCGGCCCGCCATCGGTCGGGGGTCGCGGCCGACGCCTGGCTGCGGACGCCGGTCATCGCGGCCGAGCCCCGACCCCGCCCGACCCTCGCTCTCCTCCTTCGGCTCCCGCTCGGCGAGCCTCAGGCGTAGCGCGCGGCAAGCCCCCGCGCGGCGGTCGCCACCGCCTCTCGCAGGTCGGCCGGCTCGAGGACCTCGACCTGGTCGCCCCAGGACAGGATCCACGGCCGGATCTCGACGATCCCGGCCACCTGGACCGTCAGCTCGACCCCGCCGTCGGGAAGGTCGGCGAGGACCTGGGTCCGGTGCCAGACCGACTCCTTGACCCGCTCGGTGACGACCGGGTCGAAGCGCAGCCGGACGGTGACCGGCGGCGCCTGGTCCGACGACCAGATGCCCCAGGAGTAGGCGAGGTAGCGCGCCGGGTCGAACTCGTCGGGGATCTCGTAGCGATCCATGGTCAGGATCGCCTGGCGGATGCGCTCGACCTTGTAGGTCCGCATCGCGCCCGCCGTCTCGTCATGGCCGATGAGGTAGATGCTCCGTCCGGTGGCCAGCGGCTCGAGCAGGTAGGGCCGCACCCGCGTCGTCCGGGACTCGCCACCCCAGTCGTAGATGATCTCGAGCACCCGTCCCTCGGCCCAGCCGCGGGCCACCGTCGCGAAGATCGCGGTGAACGGCTCGTTCGGCTGCTGGGCCTCGACCGCGAGCATCGTCGCGTTCACGTGGCGGGCAATCGGCTGGGGCAGCGCCGAGGCGATCTTGATGAACGCGCTGATGACGACCTGGTCCGACTCGTCCGACCAGCGGGCGATGAGCCGGGCGGCGAGGAACAGGGCGATCGCCTCGGGCACGCTGAGGTCGAGCGGCGGCAGGAAGTAGCGGCGCTCGATCCCGTAGCGGCCCCGCCCGGCCGTGAAGATCGGCATCGCCAGCTCGGTTTCCAGGGCACGCAGGTCGCGGTAGACGGTCCGCACGTTCATCTGTGTCAGCCGCGCGATCTCGGCGACGGGGACCCCCTGGTCGGTGCCGCCGGAGGCATACAGGATCGAGGCCACCTTGAGCAGGCGAGCGAGGCGGTCGCGCTTGCGCCCGGCCGCGGTCAGGCCCGGATCGCTCCAGTCGTCCTCGGCCGGATCGTCCGCCGCGTCGTCCAGGTCGTCGAGCTCGTCGTGGTTGTCCTTGGTCGGCACCGCCGACAGTCTAGGAGCCGCTTGGACTGGCCGATGGCGCCTCGGCCTCGCTGGCGCCGGGGCTTGTCGAGGGAACCGGGGTCGGGGTCGGCGCCGGGTCGCCGGGCAGGAGCGCGACCATCGCCTGGTTCAGGTCCTCGCTCACCCCGATCATGAGGAACACGAGGTCGTCGGTCGCCCACGTGTAGACGTGGGTCCCGGGCAGGGTGGCGTTGTCCGACGGCCGGACCCAGACCTCGTGGCCACCCACGTCGGCCAGCTGCCAGGGCTCGCGGACGAGGCCGGCGATTCCGACGTAGCGCCCCGCGGTGGCGAGGTACGGCTCGAGGTCGGCGCTCTCCACCGGCGGCCCGTCGACCCGCATCGCGTACAGGCTGAGCCGCGGGTCGCGGACGAAGGCGATGACCAGGGACTCGAACCGGGCGCCCAGCTCCCCATAGGCAGCCTGCCCGATGTCACCGGGGGTCAGGCCGTACTCGGTCAGCGGCGGCTTGACGACGACCAGGCCGTTCACCTCGTCGGGGATCAGGCCCTCGAGCTCGGTGTCCGGCTCGTTCGTGAAGCGGGGTGTCGGGGCCGGGGTCGGAGTCGGCGTCGGGGTCGGACTGGGTCGCCCCGACGGGGTGGGCGTGGCGCTCGGGGACGGCGAGGCGCATGCGGCCACGAGGAGGATGACGATCGAGAGGGCCCCGACGGCGCGTCTGCGGACGGTGCTGCGCGGCGCGGGGCGCAGCGGTACGGAGATCGGGTCGCGCATTGGGTGGCCGAGGATAGCACCCGCTCCCCCGGGGCTCCGAAACCGGGATTCGCACCGCCGTCAGGCGGCGGTCTTCTTGGCCCCCTGGTCGCTGCGACGCCGCCGCTGGACGATCGGATCGCCAGCGGAATCGGTCGTTCGCGACTTCCGCGTCTGCCGACGCGGGGTGTTGCCCGGGACGACGACCCGGTCCCCGCCGGCCTGCTTGCCGGTGTACAGGGCCGCGTCCGCCGCACCGATCAAGGCGTCCTTGCTGGTCCCCTGGTCGGGGAACAGCGCCACGCCGATGGTGATCGTGACCGGTGCCGCGCCGCGCTCGAGGGAGACCGCGGAGACGAGCCGGCGGGCCCGCTCGGCGACGCGCTGCGCGGCCGGCAGGTCGACACCCGACAGGACGACCGTGAACTCGTCGCCACCGTATCGGTACACCCGGTCGTCGCTCCGCGTGGCCGCGTACAGCGCTTCGCCCACGGCGTGGAGGAGCGCGTCGCCGGCCGGGTGGCCGAACCGGTCGTTGTAGGTCTTGAACCGGTCGAGGTCCATCATCAGCAGGCCCAGCTGGCCACCTCCGGGCGGCGCGTCCTGGGCGATGAGGATCGACGCGGCCAGGTCGCGCTGGAACGCGCCATGGTTGCCGAGCCCGGTCAGAGCGTCGGTCTCCGCTCGGAGGCTCATCGCGTGGTGCTCGTCCGCGTTGCGAAGGGCGACCGCGGCCTGCGCGGCGAACAGCTGGACGAGCTCGAAATCGGTCTCGCTGAAGTAGACGTCGTCGCCACCCACCCGGCTGACGTTCATCGAGCCGGTGACCTGGCCGTCGCTGATGAGCGGAACGACGATCAGGGCTTCCTGCTCCGAGGGCGTACCCGGGATCTGGAGCGCCCGCGGGTCGGCCAGGGCGTCGTTGGCGAGCACCGACTCGCCATGCTCGACGACCCAGCCCATCAGCCCGCGACCGAACGGGATGATGTAGCGGGCGACTTCCTCGGCATGCTCCTCGCGGGTGAGGACGGGCACGAGGACCTGCTTGACGAGATCGGCGCGATAGATCGACAGGTTGTCGTAGTGGACGACCGCCTTCAGGCCGTCGGCCACGACCTCGAGGATGTCCTCCTGCTCGAGAGTGCCCATGACCCGGGTGCTGACGTCGAGCAGCCGCCGCTGAGAGTCGAGCTGCCGGGCGAGCTGGCTGGACTGCTCTTCGAGCCGTCGGTAGCTGCGGGCGTTGACGAGGGCCTGGGCGGCGTAGCTGGCGAAGATCATCATCGTCTGCTGGTCGTCGGTCGAGAACTGGTTGCTGCCGAGCTTCGACAGGGCGATGACGCCGACCGACCGACCTTCGTAGACCATCGGCACGACGAGCATCGACTCCTCGATCTCCTCGGTGCCCTCGATCGTGTGGCCCCGGTCGTCGTTCAGCGCGTCGTTGCTGAGGATGGGCTTCGCATTGGCGGCCACCCACCCAGTGAACGAGCCGGGACCGATGTCGACCCGCAGCAGGTCGCGGAAGTCGCCCTCCCCCAGCAGCCGGTCGGTGAAGGCGATGGGCTCGCAGGTGCCCTTCTCCCAGTCGACGGTGTAGATCCGGATGTCGTGGAAGGCGGCCAAGGTGCTCGCCTCGGCGACGATGGCATCCGCGATGGCCTGGACATCGGTCAGCCGGTTCAGGCGGGCGGACAGGTCGTGGATCGACCGCATCCGGGCGGCCTGCTCGGCGGTCGACCGATACAGGCGCGCGTTGCTGATCGCGACCGCCGCCTGGTTGGCGAAGGCCTGGGCCAGGGCCAGCTCGTCATCGGGCCACTCCCGGTCACGCGAGTGGTACAGGCCGATCACGCCCACCGCCTTGTCGTGGCTGACGAGGGGCACCAGGCAGGCCGTCTTCACGCCCTCGGAGGCGTACAGGTCCTGGAGGACGCCGACCTGCGGGTCGCTGTCGGCGTGGCGGGCGACGAACGTCCGCCGCTCGCGGACCGCCTGGGTGCCGAGTGACGGGCTGTTCATCGTCAGCTGGCTGACCATCGCCTGGAAGCCAGGACTGATCCCGCGCTCGGCGGCGAGGTCGAAGGGGTGCTCCCGTTCGTCGTTGATCATCCACAGGCCGACGCGGTCCGCGTCGAACAGGCCGCGGGTCCGATCCGCGATGTCGCTCAGCACGGCGCCGAGCTCGAGCTGGCCGGTGAGCTCGCGCGTGACGCTGGCCAGGGCCCGCGCCCGGGTCAGCTCGCGTCGAGCGCGGGCGATCGTCCGGGCATGGCGCAGGGCGACGCTGGCGGTGGCGGCCGCGGCAGCCATGAATCGCCGCCGGCCGCGGAGCCAGGCACCGTCGGTGTCGTCGGAGGCGACCAGGACGCCGATCCGCTCCTGGCCGATGGTCAGCGGGAGCCGGATCGTGCCGTCCGGCGCGAACTCGTCGCCATCGGCCGGCCACGAGAGGGTCGGCGGCGGCGCCGTGCTGTGGCCGGCGTGGGTCTCGAGGACCAGCCGGTCCTCGCGGACGAGGTAGACGGCGACCCGAGCGATCTGCTCCACCGTGCGGAGCGACTCGACGGTGACTCGGCACACGGCGGCGACGCTCCCGGCGTCCACCGTTCCCTGGGAGATGCGGGTCAGGACCGCTGCTTCGACGTCGATGTCGGCGCCGCGCGGGACGATGGCAGTCGCGGCGTCCGGGTCATTGCTGCCGGCGCCCCCTTCGGCCAGGAGGCGCTCGACGTCGGCCCGGCGATAGCGCCGGTCGCCGCGCGGGTTGATCCGCCACGCGGCCAGCCGCCCACTCTCGGTCCAGGCCCGAACGGTGTTCGGGTGGACGCCGAGCAGGGCTGCGGCCTGCGCCACGCTGATCAGCGCGTCAGGTCGAGATCCGCCGGAGTTCGTTGCGGCCATGGTCCCTCGCGCCGCCCTGGATGAGTGCGAATGGAGGATCTGGTAGGCGGCGTGCAGCCCATGCTAGAAACGGGAGGTTGCCGTTCCCATGCCCCGTTGGTACTCCCCGGTACCGCCCGACCGGCGGTCAGGCGGTGGCGAGGGTCACGCCGAGCGCGATGGCCGCCAGGAGTACCAGGATGGCGCCCGCGGCCACGACCCCGAAGCCGGCCAGCATGCGCGAGCGATTCGGACCGGCCAGGAGTCGCATGGCGACATCGAGCTCGACGGTCGACACGAGGTAGCCCCCGGGCGGGGGCTCGAGGCGGAGGTGGCCGGCCGCGTCGCGCGCGGTGTCGACGAGCACGATCAGGTGGTCGACGAGCATGACCTGGCGGGTCGTCGAGCGGGCGGCGCGCGGAGTCCCGCCTTCGGCCGCGATCCGCGCCACCGCGGGCTGGAGGCTGGGACCGATCTCCGCCGGCGCGCCCTCCCACACCCGCGGGATGGCGATCAGCGGCTCCGCGATCTGGGTCAGGTCGAGCTGGACCGATGCCGAGCGCTCCCAGAGGTCGATGACCCGGGCGTCGCGCAGGCGCTCGACTGGGCGCCACCGCCCGCCGGCATCCTGGACCTCGACGTCGCGATGGACGAGCGCGAGCGGGTCGCCGTTCTCACCGGTGAGCGGGTTCCCGCATCGAACCCGGCCCTCGATCCGGACCGGGGTCCGCGGCAGCTGGTCGCGCTCGGCACGCTCCACCAGGTCGCGCAGGGCGATGCCCGGCGCCCCGGCTAGGCGTCGTCCGGCCCCGGTGTCTGCGCCACTGGAACGGACGAGGATGGCGCCCAGCGCGACCGCAAGCCCACCCAGGACGAGCAGGACGAGGAATGGCGTGGCCGGGTTCACGGCCGGTGAGTATGCGATACGCGGGCGGTAAGCAGCCGCGAGGAGGCTGGCGACACGCAACCCGCCACGAGGGACCCGTCGCCGCCTGAACCACCGCCCGATCCGCCTCCCGCTCCAGTGCTTCGTCCGGAGGTTTGAGGTGCTCACACGGTCTTCGCTCCTGGCCGGCGGTCTTCTTGCGGTCGCCGCCGTCCTGGCAGGGCTTGCCCTGCTCGTCTCCAACCAGGCCCAGGCCGCTCCGCCACCCGCGGTCACGTTCCGCGACGCGACCACGGTTCGCGACACGGGTCAACAGATCGGGCTGCCCGGCCGCGAGGTCGGTGATGCCGTGCTGGTCGAGCCGCGGACCGCATCCGGTGACCCGGCCCCGCCGCTGGCCGTGTCGCCCGACGGATCCATCGCGGCATTCGCTCGGGTCGCTCCGGGCCAGGTCGGCCCGCTGGTCCTGGCCCACGCCGACGGGTCGCAGCTCGAGCTCGCGCTTCCCGGCGCCTCCGGTGCCGCGTTCGCGCCCAGCGGGGCGTGGCTCGCCGTCGTCGACGGCACCGGTGCGTTGTGGCGGGTGGACGGGGTCTCGGGCGCGGCCGTGCGGCTGGGCGACGGCCCATATGCGGCCGATCCATCGATACCCAACGAGGATCAGATCCTGGCCGTCCGCCTGTCGTCGGTCGAGGCGCCGACCTGGGCCGCCGCCGAGATCGTGGATCCCGCGAGCGGCGCGAGCATCCCGATCGATCCCACCACGCCCGCCGAGGAACAGCTGGTCTATGGGGCGAGCGCCCTGCTCGACGGGTCGGTCTCGCTCGTCCGCCACCGGGTGGGGGGCGGGGTTGCCGTCCTGCGAGTCAGCCCAGGCAGTCCCCCGGTCGCCATCGCCAACCTCGAGGCGCCAACCGTGGCGGTCAGCCCGACCGGCGAATGGCTGGCCTGGACCGCCGGTGACCGGGTGTTGATCGCTCCCGGCCGGAGCCCCGGCAAGCCGACCGACCTCGGGCCCGGCCGGGCCGCCCGTTTCGCGCCCGACGGTGGGCTCGTGCTCGTCACCGGCGCCCGGTCGACAGCCGTCTTCGACCTCGACGGTGGCGTGGTGGCCGAGGCCAGCGTCTCGGCCTGCTGGGCCGGCGACGGACGGGGGTGCCGGCCATGACCGCCCGGCGACGCATCCTCGCCGTGGCCCTCGCGCTCGCGTGTGCCGCGGTTGCGGCCGGACCGGTCCAGGCCGCCGACGACTTCACGCTCCCGTTCGCGAACCCATCGATCGGCCTCGGCTATGGCGTCGATCGCGACCTTCGGGTCGGCTACCAGCTGGACTGGACCGGGCAGGCCTGGCACGACACCGCCGCCCACGCCGGACGGGTCTACGACCAGCACACCGGGCTCGACTACCCGATGGGCCTCCAGAGCCCGGTCCTCGCCGCCCGCAACGGGACCGTCGTCGACCTCGAGGAGGGATTCGGGACGAACAGCCACGGGCCGTACGGCAACTTCGTCCGGGTCCGCCACGTCGACGGACGAGACACCCTGTACTACCACCTCGCCCAGTCCGGGGCCCTGGTCGGGATCGGCCAGGCGGTCATGGCCGGGCAGACGATCGCGGCGTCCGGCTGCAGCGGGATCTGCACCGGGCCGCACCTCCACTTCGAGCTCCTCAAGCCGATCGGGGGTGGCTGGCAGTCGGTCGACCCGATGTTCGAGCACCGATGGACGACCTGGCCCGGGCGCGTCCCCTACCTCGCCGCCTACCGCACCGAGTCGTACGGCGGCACGGTGGCCGTCAAGCGGCTCACGACCGTGACCCACTGGGTCGAGTTCTGGAACCGTGGGGGACGCACGTGGTCGAGGGACACGGCCGCCGCGCGGCTCGTCCTTGGGACCTGGAACCCGGCCGCGCGGGCGAGCGTCTTCGCGGCCGCCGACTGGTCGGGATCCTGGATCCCGACCTTCCTCGACCAGGCCAGCGTTCCGCCCGACGGGGTCGGGCGGTTCACCTTCGGCCTGCGGGCGCCCGGCACGAACGGCTCGTACAGCGAGGCGTTCAACCTCCGCATCCATCCGTTCGCCTGGTTCGACTGGGGCCGGCTGGGCGGGTACTACGTGCCGCTGGTCGTGTATTCCGGCCAGCAGCCATGACCAGGGTCAGGCGGCGGGCACCACCCGGAGGTCGGCCAGCGTCGCCTGGGCGGCTTCGAGGAGTGCCGTCGGGGCGACCGAGAACACGGCATCCGGCCGGCCGGCCGCGGCCCACACGACCTCGTGATCGAGCAGGGCCCGGTCCATGAGGACGGGCACAAGCGAAGCGTGGCCGAAGGGCGGGACACCGCCGATCGCGTAGCCGGTTGCGGCCCGTACCGCGTCGCCGTCGGCCCGCTCGACGCCGGCCGCGCCCAGGGCGTCGGCCAGGAGCCTCGGGTCCAGTCGATCGGCGCCCGAGACCAGGGCGACGACCGGGCGGCCGTCCACCAGGAAGACGAGCGACTTCACGATCTGGCCCACCCCGCAGCCAACTGCCCGGGCAGCGTCCTCGGCGGTCCGCGTGCCCTCCGGGAAGCGACGGATCTCGATCTGCAGGCCGGCGGCCGCCGCCGCGGCCGCCACGCGTTCGTCGGCGCTCGCCACGGGCGGATGGTACGCGGAGTGCTAGGCTGCGGCCGACAGGGACACGACAGGGGAGCGCCTCGGCGCTGAGAGTGCGGCGTCCACGCCGCAGACCCTCGAACCTGACCTGGGTCATGCCAGCGTAGGGAGTCGAATCGTGAAAGCAGTGATCGTGGCAGGCGGGGCGCATGCGCCCTCCGACCAACGTGCCCTCGACACCGCCGACATGGTGATCGCCGCGGACGGCGGCACCCGCTGGCTCGACACGCTCGGTCGGGCACCTGACCGGGTCATCGGCGACCTCGACTCATCGGACCCGGCGCTGATCGGTCGCCTGGCCGATGCCGGCGTGCCCGTCGAGCGGCACCCGACCGACAAGGACGCCTCGGACCTCGAGTTGAGTGTCGCCGCGGCCGTCGAGGCGGGAGCGGACGAGCTCGTCGTCCTCGGGGGCCTGGGCGGGGACCTCGACCACCTGGCGGCCAACCTCCTGCTCCTCGGCTCGCCGCTGGCCGAGGGTCGCGCGATGCGCCTGGCACTGGGCCGGACCTCGGCTCGGATGCTGGTCGGGCCGGTGCGCGGGGCGGTGGCGGGCCCGGCGGGTACCCGGGTGACCCTGCTCGCCGTCGGGGAGGCCGCCGGCGGGATCACGACCCGCGGCCTGCGGTGGCCGCTCGAGGATGCGCATCTCGACCCGGGGTCCTCGCTCGGCCTCGCGAACCTGGTGACCCAGCCGCCGGCGGAGGTCTGGGTCGAGGTCGGGCGGGTGCTGCTCATCGAGATCGAACCCGACCCGGTGGGCGGGGAGGCGCGGCCATGAGGTGGCGAACCGTCGACATCGTGGTCACCGCCGCCATCGGCGTGGCGTTCGGGGTGGTGTTCGCCGCCTCGAACGTCCTGTGGAGCATCCTGTCGGCGCCGGGCACCATCCCGCCGCTGTACCTGATGTCCGGCATCTGGCTGATGCCGGCGGTACTGGCCCCGCTCGTCGTCCGGCTGCCGGGTGCCGGCATCCTGGCCGAGGTCATGGCCGCCGCCGTTTCGGCGTTCATCGGCTCGTACTGGGGCCTCGACGTCCTGCTGTCGGGCTTCCTCCAGGGGGCCGGTGCCGAGCTCGTGTTCGCCCTGGGCCTGTATCGCCGCTGGACGCTGCCGATCACCCTCCTCGCCGCCGCTGGTGCGGCCCTGGGGGAATGGATCCACGACATGACGGTCTACTACCCGACCGTGGGCATCGGCCTCCAGCTGGCCTATGGCGCCTTCATGCTGATCAGCGCCGTGCTCATCGCTGGGCTCGGCTCGTGGTACCTGGTCCGCCTGCTTCGACCGACCGGCGTCCTGGCGTCCTTCCCGTCCGGTCGCGATGACCGGGAGCCGGCCAGCTGAGCACGGGCATTCCGCCGGGAGCCCCGGCGGTCGAGGCCACTGGATGGGGGTGGCGCCACCCCGGACGCGAGAGCTGGGCGGTTCGCCACCTCGACCTCGTCATCCACCCCGGGGAGCGGGTGCTCCTGCTCGGTGCATCCGGGTCGGGAAAGTCCACCCTGCTGACTCACCTGGCCGGGTTGACCGACGATCGCGGCGGCGGGGAGGCGGAGGGCGAGCTGCGGGTGTTGGGCCAGCCGCCGCAGGTGTCACGGGCCCGAACCGCCCTCGTCCTCCAGGATCCGGAGTCGCAGATCGTCATGGCCCGCGCCGGCGACGACGTCGCCTTCGGGCTCGAGAACCGCGGCGTCCCGACCGATGAGATCTGGCCCGCCGTCCGAGGCGCGCTCGACGCCGTGGGCTGGCCCTATGGGCCGAATCGCCCGACCGACCAGCTCTCCGGCGGCGAGCAGCAGCGGCTGGCGCTGGCCGGCATCCTCGCCCTCGATCCTGACCTCCTGCTCCTCGACGAGCCGACGGCGAGTCTCGACCCGGACGGCGCCGCGTTGCTGCGCGCGACGCTGGAGCGGATCCTCGCCGAGCGGCCACTGACCCTCGTCGTCGTCGAGCACCGGGTCGCCGAGTGGCTGCCGCTCGTGACCCGGATCGTGGTCATGGCCGAGGGCGGCGGCATCCTCCTCGACGGAACCCCGGCCGACGTCTTCGTCGGCCACGACGAGGCCCTCGCCCGGCACGGGATCTGGACCCCGGACCATGCCGGTCGCCGCCCGGCACGTCCGGTCGTCCCGCCCGCCGTCGAGTCGGTGATCGTCGCGGAGCAGCTCACCGCTCAGCCGCCGCTCGCCGACCGACCCGTGTTTGCCCGGCTGGACCTCACCATCCGGACCGGGGAGATCACGGCCCTGGTCGGTCCCAACGGGTCCGGCAAGTCGACCCTCGCTCGCCTCCTCGGCGGGCTGCTGCGTCCGCAGTCGGGGGAGGTGACGGCGAGTGAGGCGATGGCGCCAGGTCATGCCGGCTCGGTGATCTGGCGCTGGCCGGCCCGGGCACTGGTGACCCGCATCGGGTTCGTGTTCCAGGACCCCGAGCACCAGTTCCTGACCGGTCGGGTGGCCGATGAGCTGGCCCTCGGGCCACGCCGGGCGGGCGTCGCCGAGCCCGAGGCTGTGAAGCGGGCCTCCGAGCTGGCGGAGCGGCTCCGCCTCGGTGGGGTGTGGGATGCCAACCCATTCACCCTTTCCGGCGGCGAGAAGCGCCGCCTGTCGGTGGCCACCGCGCTCGCCACCGCGCCCCGTGCCGTCATCCTCGACGAGCCGACCTTCGGCCAGGACCGCCGGACGTGGGACGAGATGGTGAGCCTGTTGGCCGGGCTGGCCGACTCGGGCCGTGCCGTCGTCATGGCCACCCACGATCGGCCGCTGGTCGAGGCGCTCGCCGACCGGACGCTCCGGCTCGGAGCCGGAACCTGACCGATGCAGCTCCGCCGACCCGCCCTGGCCAACCCGACGGCGTTCCTCCCGGCGGCCGATGCGATCATCAAGCTCGGGGCCGCGACCGCGGTCATGGCGGTCGCGTTCCTCTCTCGCGACGCAGTCACCCCCGCCATCCTCCTGGCAGGCGAGGGGATCGGCCTGGCACTCACTGGGTTGCGGGCGCGCGACCTGGTCCGGCTCCTCGCTCCGCTGGTCGTGGTCGCGGCCGTGATCGGCCTCACCAACAGCCTGCTGGTCGCGGCTCCCGCTGGCGGGCTCGAGGCGCGGGCGCTGGTCGGGCTGGCCCTCGCGCTCCGGATCCTGGCCATCGCCATCGCCGGGGTCCTGGCCCTGGCAACGACCGACCCGGCGGACCTGTCGGCGGGGCTGATCGGACATCTCCGCGTCTCGCCGAGACTGGCCGTCGGTGCCCTCGCCTCGCTGCGATTGGTGCCGATCCTCGGCACCGAGTGGCAGACCATTGGCCTCGCTCGCCGAGCGCGCGGCGTGGATGCCGGGCGCAACCCGCTGGTCGCGGTCCGGCTCTGGCTGAGCGCGGTGCTCACCCTCCTCGTCGCGACGATCCGTCGCAGCACGCGGCTGGCCCTGGCGATGGATGCTCGGGGCTTCGACAGCGGTGTCCCCCGAACCCTGGCTCGACCACCCCGCCTGCGGCGCAGCGACTGGCTGCTGCTCGGCGCGGCGATCGGCTTCGCCCTCGGCGCGGTGGCGATTTCGGTCGCGCTCGGAACCTGGGTGTTCCTGTTCGGCTGACCGGGTCGCCCGAGAGCCCGGTGGCATGATGGCCGGACGATGGCCACCCAGGAGATCCGCTTCACTGCGGGCACGATCGAGCTTGCCGGAACGCTGACGACGCCCGACCCTGCGGCCGCGGCGCCCGGACCCGTCCGCTTCCCGGCCGCACTGCTCCTCCCCAGCCTCCTGCCCCGGGACCGCGACGGGGCGTGGGACCACACGCGTCATGGCGCGTGGTTCGCCCCCGAAGGGCCCGAGCGGCGTCCGGGGATCCTCGCCCGCCTTGCCGAGGCGCTTGCCGCGCACGGGGTGGCCTCGCTCCGCTACGACAAGCGCGGCTGTGGCGCGTCCGACGGCGAGTGGTCGAGCGCCGGCCTGTTCACCCTGATCGACGATGCACGCGACGCGCTCGCCGTTCTGCGCGGCCAGGACGTCGTCGACCCCGCCCGGGTCGGGATCGTCGGTCATGGAGAGGGCGCCTGGATCGCGTTGAGCGTGGCCCCCGCGGATCCTGCCATCGGTCCGCTGACCCTGATCGGGGCGCCGGCCCGCGGCCTGCGGGACGTCCTCCGACGGGGCGTGGCCGAGCGGGCGCGGCGGCGGGCCGAGGACGGGGCCGGGCCGGTCGATCCGTTCGTCGTCAGCCTCGACCGGGGCCTGGAGGAGCTCATCGAACGCGCCGCCCGGGGAGAGCCGGAGATGACCCTGCCGGTCAACCACGGGCCGGTGACGCTGAGCCTGGCCGGCTGGGAGCCGGCGTTCCAGATCCCGACGCGGGCGCTGGCCACGCTCCAGGAGCGATCGGTCACCCTCGTCCACGGGGATGACGATGCCTGGGTCCATCCCGAGGAAGCCACACTCCTCGTCGCCGCCCTGGAGGCCAGCGCCGCCCCGCGCCGGATCCGCGTCCCGCGAGCCGGCCACGACCTGGCCGAGGCGCCGGACCGCCTGTTCCGGGACCTCGCTGCCGACCTCGCGGCGCGCCTCCAGCCGCGCCGCCTGCCCACCGTCCTGCTGTCGATCGGGCTGCGCTAGGATGGCCCGGCCGTGAGCTACCCCGAGGTCGGCCAGCCTGCTCCGCCCTTCGCCATGGAGGCCGATGACGGGAGTCACGTTTCGTCGGAGAGCCTCCTCGGCCGGCGGTACGTCCTGTACTTCTACCCGAAGGACGACACGGCCGGCTGCACCGCCCAGGCCTGCTCTCTCCGCGACAACTGGGAGGTCGCCGAGGCCCTTGACGCGGAGATCTTCGGCGTCTCGCCCGACAGCGTGCAGTCGCACGTGAAGTTCCGGGAGAAGTACGGCCTTCGCCACCGGCTCCTGTCGGACCCGGGCCACACGGTCGCCGACGCGTACGGCACGTGGGTCGAGAAGACGTACCTCGGCCGGACCTACATGGGCGTGGAGCGGACGAGCTTCGTTGTCGGTCCGGATGGGCGCATCGAGCACGTCCTGCCCAGGGTCAAGCCCATGGAGCACCTGGGCAAGCTCGTCGAGGTGTTGACGGTTTGAAGGGCCGCGAGGTGGCCGCCACCGTCGCGGTCGCCCTCATCGGCCTGGCGGTCATTGCCGGGGTCCTGGGCCTGGCCGCCCTGACGTCGCCGATCCCGTGATCTGGGTCGCGATCGGGCTGGCCGTGGTCGGCTGGCTGTTCGGGCTCCTGCTCCAGGTGGGCTCCGCGGTGCACCTGCTGCTGGTCGTCGCGATCGTTCTCCTTGTCTACGAGGTGCGCCGCGAACCGGCCTAGTCTCGCGACGCCCGAGCTGTCGTCCCGCGCCCCGTATCCTTGCCGCCGATGAAGCTGCTCCACTTCGCGGACCTGCACCTGGATGCGCCATTCGCCTGGCTGGAGCCCGATGCAGCCCGCCGCCGGCGGCAGCATCGGCGGGACACGCTGACCCGGATCCTCGCCCTCGCCGAGGCCGAATCGGTCGATGCCGTGCTGTGCGCCGGCGACCTGTTCGAGCACGACCGCGTCCAGCCCGACACCATCGCGTTTCTGCAGGCCAGCTTTGCCCGGAGCACGCGACCGATCTACCTCGCGCCCGGCAACCACGACTGGTACGGCCCCCAGAGCCCGTACGCCGTCACGGCCTGGAGCCCGAACGTCCACGTCTTCACCGAGGCTGCGCTGCGCCCGGTGGCGCTGGAGGCCGGGGTCACGCTGTGGGGCGCGGCGCATCGCGCGCCGGCGAACACCGACGGCTTCTTCGCCGGGTTCCGCGTGGACCAGCCCGGGATCCACCTTGCCGTCGCCCACGCCTCGGAGCGGAGCTGGCTCGATGCGCAGGAGAGCGGCAAGACGCCGCACGCCCCGTTCGACGCGGCCGAGATCGCCGCCGCCGGGCTTTCCCACGCCTTCCTCGGCCACTTCCACTTGCCCAAGGACGCCGAGCGCCACACCTACCCGGGCAACCCCGATCCGCTCGAGTTCGGCGAGGTCGGGGAGCGCGGCGCCGTGCTCGCCACGGTGGGCGATGACGGAAGGGTGACCCGCGAGCGGCGCCCGGTGGCCGTCAGCCAGGTCCACGACGTCGAGATCTCGGTCGATGGCTGCGAACACGCCGACGACATCCGCGACCGGGTGAGCGCGGTGCTCGGCGGGCTGCGCGGCTCGGTCCGAGTGACCCTCACCGGAACCGTGGCGCCAGCGGTGCGGGTGGACGGCGCGGACCTGGTCTCGCTGGCCGCGCATCTCGAGGGGCTCGTCATCCGCCGCGAGCGGGTCACGGTCGGCTACGACCTGCCGGCCATCGCCGAGGAGGCCACCGTCCGCGGCCAGTTCCTCCGGACCGCGCTCGACATCGAGGATCCCGAGCGCCGCCGCCAGGTCATCCTCCTCGGCCTCCGCGCGTTCGAGGAGCGGGCCGACCTCGAGGTGCTCTGACCCGATGTGGATCGAGCGGGTGACGGCCCGTGCCTTCGGCAACCTCCGGGACCAGGTCCTCGAGCTGGGACCCGGGCTGAACGTCATCTACGGTCCCAACGAGGCGGGCAAGACCACGTGGCACGCGGCCATCCGGATGGCGCTGACCGGCGTCCGCCGCGGACGCGGCAGCGCGACGAAAGAGGCCTCCCTCCTCGAGGACCGCCACCGGCCGTGGGATGTGCCGGACCGATGGGCGGTCGAGGCCATCGTCCACCTGGCCGACCGCCGGATCGACCTTGTCCAGGACCTCGCCGGAAAGGTCGCCTGCCGGGCGACCGATCTCGACCTCGGGGTCGACGTGTCGACCGAGATCACGCGGCCCGATGGAACGCCGGACGCCTCGATCTGGCTCGGACTCGACCGCGACGCCTTCGCCACCACCCTGTCGGTCGGGCAGGGCGAGATGCTGGCCGTGGCCGACAGCGCCGGCGCGCTCCAGGAGCACATGCAACGGGCCGCCGCCGCGCACGGGACCGATGCGACCGCGGCCGGCGCGATCGAGCGCCTGCGCGAATACCGGCGGCGGGCGGTCGGGGCGGACACGGTGGCCGCCAAGGGACCCCTGCGGACCGGGATGCGTGATCTCGCCGCGCGCGAGGAAGAGCTCGCCGAGGCACGCCGGCGCCATGCGTCGTACCTCGAGCAGCGGGCCGCAGCCGACGCCGCGGCCGAGGCGCTGGCCGATGGCGAGCGCCGCCTGGCCGTCGCCCGACTGGGGGCCGCTCGGGTCGCAGCCGAATCGGCGCGGTCCCGCGCCGAGCGTGCCGCCGCCCTCGCCGCGCGCCATCCCGAGCCGCCGCCGGAGCTCGCCGTTCGCGACGAGCTGGCGGACGCGGTAGCCGCTGCGCTGGCGGGGTGGCGCGACCGACCGACGGTGACCGCGGCGCCGGGTCGTTCGACCGCGGCCATCGAGGCCGAGCTGGCGACGTTGCCCGCGGTGCCCGGTGGCGACCTGCGGCCGGATCCATCGGTCCTCGCCGCGCTCCACGAGCTCGACCTTGCCGAAGAGGCCGAGCGGGCCATCGCCGCCGCCGCCGAACCGACGACGGGCATCGCGCCGGGCCCCGCCCCTGCTTCCCCAGGCGGCCTCGCGCTGGCCGGCGTCCTGCTGACCGCCGGGCTGGTCGTGCTGCTCGCTGGCGTTCCGCTCATCGCTGCCCTGCTGGCGGTTGGGGGCGTGGCGATCGGCGCGTGGTCGCTGAGGGGCGGTCGACCGCGCTCGTCCGTGACCCTGACCGTTGATCCCGCCACCGCCCGTGCATCGGCCACCCGCACCGATGCTGCCCGCGAGGCCCTCTCGGACGCCCTTCGAACCCGTGGCATCGACCCGGGTGATGACCCGCGCACCGCGGTCTCGGACTACGTCGCCGCGTGTCGGGCCCGTGCCGAGACCGCGTCGGCCGCCTCCGCGGGCGACGCGCTTCGCCGCGAGCTGGCGGCTGCGCGCGGCACCGAGGACCTGGTGGCCGACGCGCGGCGGCGGACCGTGGCGGCCGAAGCCGACCTGCGCACCGCATGGACCGCGGTCGAACCGGCCGCCGTCCCCGGCGAATCGGTCGAGGCCGTGGTCGAGCACCTGATCGCCTGGCAGGGCACGCGCCAGGCGCAGACCGAGGCTTCCGGCCGCGCCATCCGCGAGCATGAGGAGCTCACCGCGCTGCTCGCCGGGCGCTCGGTCGCCGATCTCGAGGAGGACGCCGTCCGCCTCGAGCAGCAGGCCGTGTCCCTCGCCGGTCAAGCCGACGCCGGGATCGACCGGGCGACCGGACATCTGGACGAGGCCGACGCGACCGCCCACGTCGAGCGACTCCGGGAAGCGGCAGCGTCGCTGGCCGGTGCCGTCGAGATCCGCCAGGCGGACCTGCTCGACGTGGCGGGCGCCGAGGAAGCGGTCGCCGCCGCGCGGCAGCGGCTGAACCGGGTCACCGAGCTCGCCGGCCTGGTCGACGAGACGCTCGCCCTGCTCGAGGCCGCCCAGCGCCAGGTCCACCGCGACCTGGCGCCCATGCTGGCGGCCGCGATCCGGGAGTGGCTGCCGGTCCTCAGCGGCGGGGCCTACGTCGAGGCCGGGGTGAACCCGGCCGACCTGTCGATCGAGGTCAAGGAGGCCGCCACCGGGGCGTGGCGCCAGGCGCGACTCCTGTCGGCCGGCACGCGGGAGCAGATCTACCTGCTCCTCCGGATCGCGATGGCCCAGCACCTCGTGACCACGGCCGAGGTGGCACCGATGCTCCTCGACGAGGTGACCGCCCAGGCCGACGCGGTGCGCCGGGGAGCGATCCTCGACATGCTGCTGGCCATGGCCAGCGGTCGCCAGCTCGTGCTGTTCACCCACGACGAGGACGTCCTCGCCTGGGCGGAGACGAACCTGGTCGGGGCGTCGCATCGGATCATCCGACTGAACGGGCGGACCCACGCCCCGGAGGGCGCCGGACCGGTCGCCGTCCCGGTCGGCAGCGGGACCTGATCCTGGCGGGCTCGCGACCCATCGCCCTCGGCCTCGTCCTGGCGGTGCTCCTGGCGACCTTCGTTCCCGGCAACCCCGCGCGCGCCGCGGCACCGAGCCCGAGCAGCGCCGACGTCCGGCAGGAGGTCGCGCGCTTCCTGACCCGCTGGCGGATCCACGATTACTCGGGGATGCACGCGTTGCTGGCCGCCGCGGACCGCATGCGCTATACGGCCTCCGGTTTCGGCGCCCTCCACGCGGCGTTGGTGGATGCCGTGGGCCTGACCGCGATGGACGCCGCCATCGGATCGCCCCGCGCGGCCGTCCGGCGGCCCGAACCGCGACCGCCCGACCTGCCGGCGCCGCCCCTTGCGCCCGAGCCGGTCGCGAGCGGCGAGACACCGACCCCGCCGCTCGACCCCAACGCGATCGTGCTTGGCCCGGTGCCCGCCATCGAGGTCCCGGTCACGATCACGCTCCACACCAGCCTGTTCGGGGACGTCACCCTCGAGCGGGTCGTGTCCCTTACCGAGGGCGCCACCGGCTGGGCGATCCGCTGGTCGCCCGAGCTGCTCTTCCCCGAGCTGGGTCCGACCGGCGGAACCTTCGTCACCGAGGCGGGGCCGCTGCCCGCACGCGGCCGGATCCTCGCCGCGGACGGCACCGTCCTGGCCGAGAGCCGTGCCGACGGTGTGCGGGTCTATCCCCAGGACACGCTCGCCGGTCAGACGGTCGGCTATGCGACCCCGCTCACCGCGGTCGAGGCGACCGCCCGACCGCTCATCGACGGATACCGCGAGGGTGAGGTCGCCGGCCGGCGGGGTGTCGAAGCCGGCGCCGAGGGCCTGCTCCGTGGGCGCCCTGGCCTCGTTCTGCTCGCCCAGCCGTTCGGCGGCATGGCCGAGCCGGTGCTCGACCGGCCCGAGATCGCCGGCGCCGACGTCGTGCTGACCATCCAGACCGACCTCCAGCGCTCGGCGGAGGCGGCCCTCGCCGGGTATCCCGAGGCCGCGACCGCAGTCGTCGACCCGCGCACCGGCGACGTCTGGGCGCTCGCATCGGCTCCCGCCTTCAACCCGAACGCGATGACCACCGGGACGACCTTCGGCGGGACGCCGATCAGCGCCGCGTCGAACGCCCAGATGGTGAACCACGCGGTCGAGGTCGCCTACCCGACGGGCTCGTCGTTCAAGCCCTTCACCCTCGCGGCCGCGCTGCTGACCGGGGTGGCGGGGCCGGCGACGCGGATGCCCTGCGCCCCGACCTGGGACCTCCAGGGCTTCACCTTCGTGAACTTCGAGCTCCACCAGCTCCCCGGCCTCGTCGACCTCCGCCAGGCCATGGCGTTCAGCTGCAACACGACCTACATGCCGCTGTCGATGATGGTCTACGAGCACGACCATTCGGCACTGACCCAGCTGATCGCGGACTTCGGGTTCGGCCGGCCCACCGGCATCGGCTGGGTGAACGAGACGGGCGGCGTCCTGCCCGACGCCTTCTACTTCGAGAGCCACCCGCGTGGCAGCGGCGAGTACGTCCAGTTCAACCCGTTCGACCAGGTCCAGCTCGCAATCGGTCAGGGCTCGTTCCTCGGCACCCAGCTGCAGCTCGCGATGGCCTACGCGGCCTTTGCCAACCGCGGGACGCTGTGGAAGCCCCGCCTGGTGACGAGCGCGACCACGCCCGACGGCGACGTCCGCCTCGCTACCCAGCCCGAGGTCCAGACCCGGATCCCGATGGACGCCGACGACCTCGAGTACCTGGTGAGCGCCCTGCAGGCGGTCACGACCTACTCGTACGGGACCGGCACCGCGGCGTTCGCCGGGTTCGGGATCCCGGTCGCCGGCAAGAGCGGTACGGCGGAATCGGGCGGTCCCGACCCCCACGCCCTGTTCCCGGCGTTCGCGCCGACCAACGCCCCGGAGATCGTCGTCGCGACCCTGCTGGCCCGGGTCCACCTGGGGACGGGCGGATCGGACTCGGCGCCGCTCGTCCGCCGGGTGATGGCGACCTACTTCAACCGCTGATCCGTTGGCTTCCGAGCCGGTTCGCGGAGCGTCGCTGTCTTTGACACCGCGAGCGGGCGACGGGTAGCATCGAACCGCTGATCGATGCTCCAAACTGCTGGTCCAAGGCCGGGACTGGCGCTCACTGCAGGGGGAGCCAAAGGGGACGCTCGATGAACTGCGGACGCCCATGAACGCCCAGGAAGCGGTGCCCCTCCGATTCCAGACGGCGGAGGTCGGGGTCGACTGGTTGCAGTGCAACATCGAGTGCCAGGAAGGCTGCCCGGTCAACACCAACTGCCGCGGCTACCTGATGCTCGCCGCCGAGGGCCGGTTCGAGGAGGGTTACATCCTCGCCCGCGACCCGAACCCGGTGGCCGCGATCTGCGGGTACGTGTGCTCGGCGCCATGCGAGAAGGCATGCCGCCGGGCCGATATCGACAAGCCGCTCGCGATCCGCGCCATGAAGCGCTTCCTGGTCGACTGGCACTACGCGAACAACATGCCCGACGACATCCAGGTCGCGCCGCCGACCGGCAAGAGCGTGGGGGTCATCGGCGCCGGCCCGGCCGGCCTGAGCGCGGCGAAGGAGCTCGCCGGCTGGGGCCACGAGGTCCACGTCTACGACGCGCTGCCGTCGGGCGGTGGCACGACCCTGATTGGTGTCCCGGCCTTCCGCCTGCCGCGTGACGTCATCGAGCTCGACGTCAACTGGGTCGCCAAGCACGGGGTCGAGTTCCACTACAACGTCGAGATCGGCCGCGACATCACGCTCGACGAGCTGACCGCGCGCCACGACGCGGTGGTGGTCGCGACCGGCTGCATGTACCCGGTCGCGATGAACGTCCCAGGCGAGGAGCTCGACGGTGTGATCTACGGGGTCGACTTCCTGAAACGCGCCAACCTCGGCCAGGAGCAGTGGGTCGGCGAGCACGTCGTGATCGTGGGTGGTGGCTACACGGCCATGGACTCCAGCCGCACCGCGCTCCGGCTCGGCGCGAAGACGAGCGTCGTCGCCTACCGCCGCGGGCCGGAGGAGATGGTCGTCGATGAGGAGGAGCAGCACGAGACCCGGTTCGAGGGCGTGCGGTTCGAGTACTTCGCTTCGCCGGTCGAGATCCTTGCCGACGAGACCGGCCACGTGAAGGGGATGGTCTTCCAGCGCGTCGCGCTCGGCCCGCCGGACGCCAGCGGCCGCCGTTCTCCGGAGCCGATCCCCGGCAGCGACTTCGTCGTCCCCTGCGACATGGTCATCCCCTGCACCAGCCAGGCGCCCGACAACAACGTCCTCGGCGAGTACGGCGCCCAGCTGAACCGCCACATCGGGGTGACCGATACCCGCGAGATCGTCGCCGGCGGCTCGATCAGCTCCTGGGGCAGCCAGCCGATGAACGGCTCGACCCCGGTCGGGCCCGACGGCCAGAAGCTGAACGCCCTCGAGTTCGAGCTCCTGAAGGGCAAGATCGTCACCGATCAGAACACGTTCCAGTCCAGCCTCGACCGGGTGTTCGCGGTCGGGGACTACGTCACCGGTCCGGCCACGATCATCGAGGCCGCCGGGCTCGGCCGTCGGTGTGCCCGCGCCGTCGACCGCTGGCTGAGCGGGATCCACGGCGAGGAGCTCGCCGAGCTGCCGGTGATCAACCGCGCGACGATCACCCAGGCCCTCGACCACGACATGCCGCGCTTCTACGAGGCCATCCCGCGCCAGCACATCCCGATGGCCCCACCGGAGATGCGCCGTGACTTCACCGGGCTGGTCGAGATCGGCTACGACACCCGCGGCGCGGTGGCGGAGGGCTCGCGCTGCCTCCAGTGCAACCACAACATCGGCATCGACGGACCCCGCTGTATTCTGTGTGGGCTCTGCGCTGACGTCTGCCCCGAAGGCGTGATCTACATGGTCGACAAGGCGCAGGTTGGCGGTGATGACCCCGAGGTCGACCTCTTCCAGTCGTGGCCGCGGGGCATCGCGATGATCATCGACGAGGAGCGCTGCATCCGATGCAACCTGTGCGTCGAGCGGTGCCCGACCAACTGCATCACGATGGACCGCCTCGAGCTCGAGCGGTTCACCCCTGACGGGAAGGTCCTGTTGGAGAGCTACAAGGACAACGTGCTGGGACAGGTTGGCCAGCAGGCCGGGTTGGTGGTCGAGCGATGACCCGCAAGCCGCCTGGCCAGGACTGGCTCCCCATCCGCCTCGTCAAGGAGTCGAACTTCTGGCGGTCGTTGATCCGCCAGCCGTACCCGACCACCTCGCGGACGCGCGCCCTGGCGGTCATGAACAACGTATTCCTGCACCTCCACCCGGTTCGGGTCAAGCGCCACGCCGTGCGCTACACCTACACGTTCTGCCTCGGCGGGGTGAGCTTCTTCCTGTTCCTGGTCCTGACCGTGACCGGGCTGTACCTGATGTTCTTCTACATCCCCTCGGTCGACCGTGCCTACCAGGACATCATCGCCATCGAGAACAGCGTGGCCTTTGGCTCGCTCATCCGG
>DATBLJ010000074.1:0-8721 GCA_036555375.1 Candidatus Limnocylindria bacterium | reverse complement strand
CGCCATCGGCGAGGAAGTCGGCGTGGAAGAGCTCGTCGTTGTACGTGTTGGCCGCCACGTGGCTCCAGACCGCGTTCAGGAACGCGGCCGCCGCCGAGTCCGCCGACTGCTGCCCGTCCCAGCCATCCAGCAGGTCCATCGCTTGGGCAGCCGTCCCTTCAAGGGTCAGGCGCTCGAGCGCAGGCGCGAGGACATCGACCACCGGGCTGTGCTGGTCGAAGGCCAGGGCGGCGGCCGAATCGACCGTGAATGGATCGGCGGCACCCGCAATCAGGTCGACGATCCGCGAGGCGCGGTCGCCGAGCGTCCAGTCATCGGTCAGGAAGACGGGGTAGTCCTCGGTCACGACCGCGTTGTTGGCGGTGACGATGTAGCCGTCCTCCGGGTCGAACATCCAGGGCATGTCCTCGAAGGGGACGAAGCCGTCCCATCCGTAGGCCGCATCCCATCCGGGGACCGGCCACTTCCCGTCGCCGGTGCGTCGGATCGGGATGAGCCCGGGGGCCTGGTAGCCGATGTGCCCGTCGACGTCGGCGTAGAGCATGTTCTGCGAGGGGCCATCGAACCGGCGGGCCGCTTCCCGGAAGTCGTCGAAGTCCTGGGACCGATCGATGAGGAACACGGCCTGGGCCGTGAGCCCCGGCTGGAGGGCGGTCCACTGGAGCGCGACGTCGGGGGAGGTCGTGGTCACGTCCTCGCTCGGCATCGGCGCCACGCCGCCGACCCAGCGGTACCAGTCGTCCGCATCGGACAGGAGCGGCCCGTGCGAGGTGCTCCGTATCCGGATCGTGACCGGGTCGCCGCCGGCCACCTGGATCGTCTCCGTACGAACGTCGAGATCCTCCATCCGGCTCCCGACGCGGACCTGGTTGCCCTGGACGTCCTCGAGGTAGATGTCCTGGACGTCCGCCGCCAGGTTGGTGAACCCCCACGCGATGCGCTGGTTGTGTCCGAGGACCACCCCCGGGAAGCCCGAGAAGCTGAAGCCGCTGACGTCGAACGGGCAGGCGTCGTTGACGGTCCGGCAGTGCAGGCCGACCTGGGTCCAGATGCCCGGCATGGACGGCGCGAGGTGGGGGTCGTTGGCGAGGATCGGCAGCCCGCTCGCCGTCAATGCTCCGGAGATCGCAAACGAGTTCGAGCCGATCCCGCTGCCGGCGGCGCCACCGCCGAGCATGCCGCGGACGCGCTCGCTCATTGCCGCCAGGCCGCTGAGGCTGTTCGCCGCCGCCCATGCATCGGTGCGGGCGGCCGATGCGGTGCTCGCGCCGGCTCGGGCTGCGGTCGCATCGGTCAGGTCGGTGACGATGACCGGCGCCCGGTCGAACGGATAGGGCGGGTCGACGTCCGCCAGCTGCTCCTCCGAGAGATAGAGCGACCAGACCACCCGCTGGACCTCCTCGCTCAGGCCGCCGGCGAGGTTCCAGGCCATCGCCTTCAGCCAGGCGACCGAGTCGGCCGGGGTCCACGGTTCGGGCTCGTAGCCACTGACCTGGAGGCCCAGCACCGCGTACTCCAGGGAGAGGCTCGATCCCGAGCGGTCGGCGAGGTACGCGTTGACTCCGTCGGCATAGGCTTCCAGGTAGCCCATGGTCTCCTCGTCGAGGAGCTCGAGCTCCTGCTCGGCCACGCGCCGCCAGCCCATCGTCCGGATGAACCGGTCCGTCCCCAGCTGGGAGTCGCCGAACAGCTCCGAGAGCCGGCCGGACGTGACGTGGCGGCGGAAGTCCATCTCCCAGAACCGATCCTGGGCGCTGACGTAGCCCTGGGCCCGGAACAGGTCCTCGGCGGTGTCGGCGGTGATGTTCGGGATGCCCCACTCGTCGCGGCGCACCTCGACCGGTGCCGACAGCCCCGGGACGGTGGCCTCGCCGCTGGTCTGGGGGAACGAGGAGCGAACCGTGATCACCGCGAACCCGGTCCCGGCGACCAGGGCGACGAGAAGGACGACCAGCAGGACCAGCGCGATACGGCCAATCCAGCGCCGCATCGGTCAGCCCTGGGTTCCGGCCGCGGCGGCCGCGAGCAGCTCGTCGAAGATCTCGTCGCGGTTGGCCACGCCCAGCGAGAAGTGCCCATGCCCCTCGGCCAGCCGGAACGTGGCACCCGGGATGTGCTCGCCCAGCCACTTGCCGTGGCTCCAGGGCACGAGCTGGTCCAGCTCGCCCTGCCAGACGTGGACCGGGGTACTGATCGTCTCGACGTCGAAGCCCCAGGGCTGGGTGAATGCCAGGTCGTCGTCGACCCAGCCATCGAACCCGTGCTCGAGGGCGCGGCGCATCCCGGCCGCCTCGTGGTCGGCCCACTCCCCGGTGATCACGGCCTGGTCCACCGGGTCGAGCATGCCAGCCATGGCGTCGAGGAGGTTCTCCCCGGTCACGTGGCGAAAGTCCTCGCCGTTCGCCGCCATCCAGGCCCGGAGCTCCGCCTCACCGGCCAGCGCGGCGGAGAACTCCTCCACGTTGCTCTGGGTCATCCCTGCGAACCAGTCCAGGCCGGCCGCGCCCCACGGGGCGACCGTGACCAGCGCGGCGGCCGCGAGGCAGCGGCCCGGCAGGAGCGCCGCGCAGGCGATGACGTGCGGCCCGCCGCCCGATCCACCGATGCTCACGAACTCGTCAATGCCCAGCATGTCGAGGACGGCCGCGACGTCCGGCACGGCAGAGGCCACCGACCGTCCGGCGTCGCGGGTCGAGGTGGCACACCCCGGGCGGCTGTAGGCGACCGGTCGCAGGCCACGGGCCTCCGCGGCCGCGAACCAGGACTCGTACCGGGTGGCGTTTCCGGGCGTGCCGTGGTGGAACAGGACGCCCATTCCCTCGGGTCGCTCGGAGGCGACGACGTCGAGCTCGCGGCCGTCGGCGAGTGGCACCGTCATCCAGCGCATTGCGGCGGACTGTACTCGCTCCGCCAAGTTCGAACGGTAGGATCGCTGGCATGACCGGTGGACGGCCCATCGCCATCGTCTCCGCGCTCGAGCCGGAGCTCGCCGCGCTCCGGGAGGCGCTCGAGCCGGACGCGGAGCTCGAGCTCGGCGGAGGGATCGTCGCCTGGCCGGGCCAGCTCGATGGCGCCGACGTCGTGCTCGCCGAAGCGGGCATCGGCAAGGTCGCGATGGGGGCGGTCACCGCGTTGCTGCTTCGCGCGGTGAAGCCGCGGACCGTGGTCTTCACCGGCGTGGCCGGGGGGCTCGATCCCGCCCTCGGCATCGGCGACGTCGTCGTTGCCCACCGGCTCATCCAGCACGACGCCGGCGTCCTCCACGACCACGGGATCGAGGTCCACCAGGCCGGTCACCTGCCGTTCTTCCACCCGGCCGACCACCTGGGCTTCGAGACCGACGCCGGCCTGCTGGCCACGGTCGAGGCCCGGCTGACCGGCTTCGACCTGTTGCCGGTGGCGGGGCGCGAGCCGCGGATCGTGATCGGGACAATCGTCACCGGGGACGTCTTCGTGAACTCGCCGGCCGCACGCCGCCAGCTGCACGAGGACCACCGGGCTGCGGCCGTCGAGATGGAGGGGGCAGCGCTGGCCCAGGTCGCGGAGCTGATGGGCGTCCGGCACCTCGTCATCCGCGGCCTCTCGGACCTGGCCGGCGAGGAGGCGCCCTCGCCCGAGGTCTTCTCGGGGTTCGTCCGCGACGCCTCGTCCAACAGCGCCCGGGTCGTTCGCCACCTGCTCCCGGTCCTGTAGCCGCTCGAGGAGTAGGCTCGGGCCGTGGTGGCCCGCGTCTTCCGCGCCCTGGCGCGACTCTCGGCGCCGTTGGGTCGCATCGTGGCCGGCCATCGGTTTCTGACCGTCTGGGCCATGGTCGAGTACCCGGGACGGAAGTCCGGGAAGACCTACCGCGTCCCGCTCGCCGTCCATCGCACGACCGACGGATTCCTCTTCCCGATCCCGTTCGGCCCGAAGACCCAGTGGCCGTTGAACGTGCTGGCCGCCAAGGGCTGCGCCATTCGATGGAATGGGCGGGACTTCGCCGCCACGGACCCCGTGCTCGTCGAGCCTGCCGAGGCGATTCCGCGGTTCAACGCATTCGAGCGGGTGATCCTCCGCGTGATTCGGACCGATCGCTTCCTGTTCGTCCGCTCAGGCGCGACCTAGGCCCCGTCAGCTAGTCGACCCGGTCCTCGATCTCCCAGGCGTGGTCGAGGGCGTGCCACGCCGAGCGGCGCACGAAGTAGCGCGGCGACCAGTACGGGGAGCGCCGCCGCGGGTTCTCGGGCGGATCCCCACCCCGCGCGCGCACGGCCAGCAGGTCGAGCTCGAGGGTCCGCACCGCGGCCATCCGCGCGTCGGGCTTGAGGCCGGGCGCCTCCGCATCCCGCGTCGGGACGCCGAGCTGCCTCGCGTACGCGACCTCCGCCTCGAAGACGTGCTCGACGATCTTGCTGAGGTCCCGCCCACCGCCACGCGGCCCCGTTTCGAGCTCGTGGCCGGCCGCCATGGCCGCCGTCGCATCGAACGTCTTCCAGGCCGCCGACAGGATCCCGCTCAGCCGCGTGAGCTCGTCGTCATCGACCGCGCGGCGATCGGCCTCGGCCTCGGCAGACGGGATGCCGAAATCGGTCCCGCTGCCGCCCTTCAGGCGTTCGACGACGGTGAGCGCGCTCGCGCCGGCCGGCGGGGCGAAGCCACGACCCGACCCGAGGGCCGCCCGGTAGCGCTCGCCATACGCGGCCAGGGCCTCGAGGGCGGCGTCCGGCGTCTTCGCGCTCCGGCACCAGCCAGGCCAGTCCACCGCGCACGCGAAGACCTTCTTCGGGCCGCTCTCGACATAGACGTCCATCGACCCCGACAGGGTAGCCGGGGTACGATCCGCGGACCGTGACCTTCGCCGTCGACGACACGTTCGAGCTCCTCGCCCGCACGCCCGCGACGCTCCGCGACCAGCTCGCCGGCATGTCGACCGACTGGACCGAGTCGCGTCCGGACCCCGAGAACTGGACCGCGTACCAGGTCGTCTGCCACCTGTGCTACATCGAGGAGCACGACTGGCTCGTCCGGGCCCGGATGATCACCGAGGTGGGCACCGCCGAGGCGTTCCCGCCGGTCGACCACGGTGACCAGTCCGCGCGCTACGCTGGCCAGACCCTCGAGCAGGTCCTCGACCGATTCACCCAGCTTCGGGAGTCGAACCTCGAGGCCGTCCGCCCGCTGGTGGCCGATCCGGGCGCGCTCGATCGCACGGGGCTCCACCCCGCCCTCGGCGAGGTGACGATGCGTCAGCTCCTCTCCGCCTGGGCGGTCCACGACCTGAACCACCTGCGCCAGGCGCAGGAAGCCATGGCGTTCCGTTACGTCGACGAGGTCGGCCCCTGGCGAGTCAACCTGGGCGTGCTGAATCGATGACCACCCGCGCGCGGCTCGCCGTCGTTGGACTCGTCGCGCTGCTCCTGCTCGGGGCGGGCGCGGTGGTCGCCGGCGGCGATCTCAATGACAAGGTCCGGAGTGGCGACGATCTGTCCGTGGGTGCGACCGAGACCGTCGACCACGACCTGTACGTCTTCGCCAGCCAGCTCGTCGTGGACGGCACGATCAACGGCGACCTGGTCGTCGGGGCGGGGGTCACGACGATCAACGGCACGGTCGACGGGGACGTACTGGCCGGCACCGGCCGCCTGTTCGTCTATGGCGAGGTCACCGGTGACGTGCGGGTCGGCGCCGGCGAGGTCTTCGTCGACGGTCGGGTGGGCGAGGACCTCCTCGTCGGCTCGGGCACCCTGACGATCGGAAGCGGCGGCGAGATCGGAGAGGACCTGATCTTTGCCTCCGGCTCGGTGGCCGTCGCCGGCGATGTCGAAGGCAGCATCCTGGGAACTGCCTCGAGCTACGACCGGACGGGAACGGTCGGCGGCAGCGAGGACGTGACCATCGATACGGGTGGCCAACCTGGCCAGCCAAGCCGGCCGCCACCCTCGGAGCCGGTCCGCATCGCGGGCGACATGCTCCGCCAGTTCATCACCGTCGTGTTCCTCGGCGGCCTGGCGCTGCTCCTCGTCCCGGGTGCCGTGCGCGGCACCGAGAGCGCGTTGCGGCGGCGCCCGCTGGCCTCGATCGGCCTCGGCATCGGCGTCCTGGTCGGCTACCTCATCCAGTTCATCGCGGTGATCCTGTTGATGATCCTGGCCGGCATCGCGTTCGGCTCGCTCACCCTCGATGGCCTGGCGGGGATCGCCATCTGGTTGGGGGTCATCGACCTCATCGTGACGACCTTCGCCGTGGTCGTCGCCTGCTCGTACCTCGTCGATGCGGTCGTGGGCCTGTCGCTGGCGCGGCTCGTGGCGAAGGATTGGGCACGCAACCGGTGGATGGAGTTCGCGCTGCTGGTTGCCGGCGTGCTGGTCGTGGTGATCGTGACGAACCTCCCGGTCATCGGCTTCTTCGCCAAGCTGGTGGTCGTGATCGTGGGTCTCGGTGCCATGGCGGTGGCGTTCGGGGAGTGGTGGAGCCGGCGCCGGCCGCCCGAATCGCCTCCTGCCGCCTGGTCCGCGCCGCCGGCTCCCGAGGCTCCCGCCGCGCCCGAGGCTCCCGCCGCGCCCGAGACCGAGGCCTAGCGTGTCGAACGCGACGCTGGGCCTGCCGGCCGACCTGCGGGCGTACCTCCTCGAGGTCGGGGTCCGTGAGCCGGACGTCCTGCGCGACCTGCGCGACGAGACCGCGCGCCTGCCCGAGCACGACATGCAGATCGCACCCGAGCAGGGCGCGCTGATGGCGCTCCTCGTCGAGCTCAGCGGCGCGCGGCGCTGCATCGAGGTCGGCACTTTCACCGGCTACTCGTCGACGCGGATCGCCCTCTCGCTGCCACCGGAAGGCACGCTCGTGTGCTGCGACATCAGCCGCGAATGGACCGATGTCGCCCGCCGCTACTGGGAGCGGGCGGGTGTCGCCCACATGATCGAGCTCCGGCTCGGCCCGGCCCTCGACACCCTCGACGCGCTCCTGACCGAGGGCCAGTCGGGGACCTTCGACTTCGCGTTCCTGGATGCCGACAAGGATCGCTACCCCGAGTACAGCGACCGGCTCATCGCCCTGCTGCGGTCCGGGGGCCTGCTGGCCATCGACAACGTGTTCTGGGGCGGCGACGTCGTGACCCCCAACGACGCCGATCCGTCGGTGACCGCGATCCGATCCATGAACCAGGCACTGGCCAACGACGAGCGGGTCTCGGTCGCCATGGTGCCCATCGCCGACGGGTTGACGCTGGTCCGGAAGCGGTAGCCCGGGGCGGCCGTGGAGCTCACCGCCCCGACCATCCTCGAGATCGGTGCGCTGCTGCTGGCGGCCGCCGGGGCCGGGTTTCTGGCGCGGCGGATCGGCCTGCCGGCGGTCGTGGGCTACCTGGCGGTCGGCCTCGCCGTATCGCCGTTCACGCCGGGGCTGGTTGCGGATCCCGAGCAGCTCCATCTCTTTGCCGACATCGGCGTCATCCTCCTCCTGTTCGAGGTCGGGATCGAGATCGACATCCTGACCCTGCGCCGCGAGCAGCGCGGGCTCGACTGGGCCGCGCCAATCCAGATGGTCGTCACCACGGCGCTGGGCGTGGCGGTCGGGCTGGCGACCGGGATCGGTCCGCTGTCCGGCGCGCTGCTGGGCCTGGCGGTCGGCTACTCGTCGAGCGTGGTCGTGATCAACATCACCCGGAGCCGTCGCCGAACGACCGACCTGCCCACCGAGCGGGCGCTCATCGGGTGGGCCATCCTGCAAGACGTCACCGGGGTGGTGCTCACCGGGGTCCTGGTGGCCCTCATCGGAGTCGGCGAGCGGCCTTGGTTCTTCGCGATCGGCGGGCTGCTCGCGTTCGTGCTCCTCGCGTTCGTCGCGGCCTGGCTGCTGCCGCGCCTCCTCCGGGCGGTGCACGATCAGAAGGACACGTTCCTGGTCGTCACCATCGGCGCCGGGCTGGCGGTCGCCGGGCTGGGCGGCATCGTGTTCCAGATCCCGATGGCCCTCGCGGCGTTCATCGCCGGCCTCGCGATCAGCGAGAGCCACGAGGCGGCCGAGGCGCGGCGGCGGATCCTGCCGTTCCGCGACCTGTTCGCGATCCTGTTCTTCGTCTCGATCGGGAGCCTGCTCGACCCGTCGCTGGTCGGGGAGGCGCTGCCGTGGATCGGGATCGTGCTGCTGCTCCTCGTGGTCGGGAAGATGCTCGTCATCTACGTCCTCGCCCGGCTGGTCCGGCTCCAGGCGCGACCCGGGCAGCTGGCGATCGGGCTGGGCCAGATCGGGGAGTTCAGCTTCGTGCTGGCCACCCTCGGGCTGAGCACCGGGGTGTTCGACCCGCTGCTCTACACCGCGATCCTCGCCGGCGTGGCGTTGAGCATTGCCGTCTCGACGATCGTCGTCCGTCTCTTCCCGCGAACCGCGGCCACGGACGCCGCGGCAGGCGGCGGGCCGGATCCGGTGCCGGCGGCCTAGGCTTCGAACACCGGGACGCCGCCGACGAGGGTCAGTCGGATCCGGGCGTCGGTGATCCGGCCGTCTGGGATGGACCGGATGTCGCGGTCGAAGACGACCAGGTCGGCAAGCCTGCCGACCTCGATCGAGCCGGTCTCGGCCTCGAAGCGGCTGACCCAGGCGGATCCATTGGTGTACGCCGCCAGGGCGGTGTCGAGGTCGAGCCGCTGGTCCGGACGCCACGACGGGTCGTCGGGCTGGGTCGGAAAGATCCGCCGGATGGCGACCTCCAGCAGCTGCGTGGGATCCGCGGTGGTGACCGTC
>DATBLJ010000053.1:0-1824 GCA_036555375.1 Candidatus Limnocylindria bacterium | reverse complement strand
ACTCCTTCTCGAGGAGGGCGTCGACGAGCACCCCGGCATCCTCGGCGTGGACGATGGCGGTCACCAGCTTCATGGTCCGCAGTATGCCCTACGCATCCAGGAGGGGCGCCACCAGCCCGCGGATGGCCAGGTCGGTCTCCTCGACCGACCCCGAGCCGTCCAGGATCCGGTACCGATCCGGCTCGGCGGCGGCCAGCTCGAGGTAGGTCCGGCGCACCCGCTCGAAGAACGCGGCGCTCTCCGTATTCTCGAACCGGTTCCAGCGGTCCTTCCGCTTCCGGCGCAGGCCGATCTCGACCGGGACGTCGATGAGGATCGTCAGGTCCGGCTTCAGGCCGTCGGTGGCGAACGCCTGGAGCGTGCGGAGCGTGTCGAGGTCGAGGCCGTAGCCGCCCCCCTGGTAGGCCAGCGACGAGTCGAGGTAGCGGGCACAGACGACCCACCCCCCGGCGTCCAGGGCGGGGCGGATCTTGCGCACCACGTGCTGGGCGCGCCCGGCGGCGAACAGGAGCGCGTCGGCGCGCGGGTCGAGGTCGTCGGCGATCGACCGCGCATGGAGGACGAGGCGCCGGATCTCCTCGCCGAGCCGGGTCCCGCCCGGCTCGGCGGTGACGGTGGCGTGGACGCCCTTCGTCACCAGCCAGTCGGCCAGGTGGCGCGCGGCCGTCGACTTGCCGCTCCCCTCCGGACCCTCGAGGGTGATGAACCGGCCGCGGCCGGGCGCCGCGGTCACGGCCCGGTCAGCGCCAGGCGCGCCCCTCGTCGGGGAGAAGCTGAACCCGCCGGTTCGGCTCGCTGCCCCGCGAGCGGCTCATGAGGTTGTGCTGCTCGGCCATCTGGTGCTGGAGGCGGCGGACGTAGGCGTTCTGCGGGGCCAGCTCGACCGGGCGGCCGCTGTCGCGGACGAGGCCGATGGCCTCCGCCGTCTCGCGGAGGGCGGCCTCCTGGGGATCGGCCTCGAGCTCGTACAGGTTGGCGAGCATCGACTCCATCTGGACCAGGGTGTTCGTCTTCAGGACGAACAGCGGCGTGCCGCCGGCCTCCGCATCCCGGAGGGCGGGTGGCTTGCGGCGGTAGTAGGTCCGCAGGGTGACGACCGCGTCGGCGTCCTCGAGGTCACGTGCCACGGTCACCGGGACGGCGAGCTCGCGGACCGCCTGCTCGAGCCGCTTCCGGCTGACCCCGTACGGGAACAGCGACATCGGCCGCAGGCTGGCGACCCGAGCCTCGCGGACGGGGCGTGGCTCGCCCTCGTCGGACTCCGACGAAGGGACCGAGGCGATGAGTGCCTCCTCGATCTGGCGCCTCGCGTCGCCGCCGTCGGGCGCCGCGCGACCGCGTCCCCCGGGGAGCGGCTGGAGGCCGGACAGGCCGGAGCGGCGCTGGAACGAGCCATGCCCGCTGGTGGGCTCGGAGGTCACGAACGGCGAGCCGTAGGTGGCGGCCTCGTGGATCCGGTAGTCGTACTTCGTGGCCGCCCGGACCTCGCCCGAGTCGTCCCGCCACCGGGACTCGGGCGGGACCATGTGGCCCCGCAGGATGGCGTCAACCGTCTCGGCCACGCTGCGGTGGACGATGACCCGGTCGCGCTCGACGATCTCGACCACGACGTCGAAGGTCGGCGGCGCCTTGCGCTCGAGCACGCTCTTCTGGGTCCCGCGCCGGCGGGCCTCCTCGTCACCGAGGGTGACGGTCTGGATGCCGCCGATCAGGTCCGACAGGGTCGGGTTCAGCATCAGGTTGTCGAGCGTGTTGCCGTGGGCGGTGCCCACCAGCTGGACGCCGCGTTCCGCGATCGTGCGCGCGGCACCAGCCTCGAGCTCG
>DATBLJ010000049.1:0-6958 GCA_036555375.1 Candidatus Limnocylindria bacterium | reverse complement strand
CAATCCCGATCGGCTCACGGAGGTTGAACACACCGATGGCCCGCATCGTCAAGGCAGCCCTGTTGCAGGCGGAATGGACCGGCGACAAGGACTCGATGATCGAGAAACACGAGCGCTACGCGCGCGAGGCCGCCAAGCAGGGCGCCCAGGTGATGTGCTTCCAGGAGCTGTTCTACGGACCCTACTTCTGCCAGGTCCAGGATCCCCAGTACTACGCCTACACCGAGAAGATCCCCGACGGCCCGACCACCAAGCGGATGCAGGCCCTCGCCAAGGAGACCGGGATGGTCCTCGTCGTCCCGATGTACGAAGAGGACGAGGAGACCTCTGGGATCTACTACAACACCGCGTCGGTCATCGACGCCGACGGGTCGTACCTGGGCAAGTACCGGAAGACCCACATCCCCCACGTGAAGGGCTTCTGGGAGAAGTTCTATTTCCGCCCCGGCAACCTGGGCTATCCGGTGTTCGACACCGCCGTCGGCAAGATCGGGGTCTACATCTGCTACGACCGCCACTTCCCGGAGGGCGCGCGGGCGCTGGGCCTGAACGGCGCGGAGCTGGTCTTCATCCCGTCGGCAACCTCCCGCGGGCTGAGCGAGTACCTGTGGCGCGTCGAGCAGGTCTCGCACGCCTTGGCCAACGGCTACTTCGTGGGGACGATCAACCGGGTGGGCATCGAGCCACTCGGGGATGACGACTTCTACGGGCAGTCGTACTTCGTCGACCCGCGCGGCCAGTTCATCGGCGACGTCGGCGACCCCCACGACGAGGAGCTCATCGTCCGCGACCTCGACCTCGACAAGATCACCGAGGTTCGCCAGACGTGGCAGTTCTTCCGCGACCGGCGGCCAGACGCCTACGACGATCTCGTTCGCCCCTGACCGATGGACTTCGGGTTCACCCTCAAGCTCGAAAACGAGACCGGGCGCACCCTCGACCTGACCCGCCGGGCGGAGGCGGCCGGCTTCGCCTACGGCTGGGTGTTCGACAGCCACGTCCTGTGGCGCGACCCGTATCCGGCGCTGACCCTGATGGCGGGTGCCACCGAGAAGATGCGGCTCGGGACGTGCGTCACGAATCCCGCGACCCGCGAGCCCAGCGTCACCGCCTCCACGCTGGCCGAGCTCAACGAGCTGAGCAGCGGCCGGATGGACCTCGGCATCGGGCGCGGCGACAGCGCTCGGCGGGTGCTCGGCAAGCCGCCGACGACGATCGCGACGCTCGAGGAGGCGATCGGGGTCATCCGTGACCTGGTCGAGGGGCGAGCGGTCACCTACGAGGGCACCGAGCTCCGGCTGACCTGGACCGGCAAGTGGCGGCTCCCGGTGTGGGTGGCCGGCTACGGGCCGATGGCGCTGGCCATGACCGGCCGCGTCGCGGACGGGCTCATCCTCCAGCTGGCCGACCCGGACCTGATCCGCTGGTTCGTGTCCCAGCTGCGCGAGGCGGAGGCCGCCGCCGGCCGCTCGCCGGGAGAGATCAAGGTCCAGGCCGCCGCCCCGGCCCACGTCGGCCCGCGCGACCTCGGCCAGGACCGGACGCGCTGGTTCCCGGCGCTCGTGTCGAACCACGTCGTCGATCTCGTGAACAAGTACCCGCGCGAGCAGCTTCCCGAGGCCCTGACCGGCTACATCACCGACCGCGAGGGCTACGACTACCACCACCACGCCGAGGTCGGGTCGACCAACGCTGCGTTCGTCGGCGACGAGGTGACCGACCGTTTCTGCATCCTCGGCGAGGCCGAGGAGCACGTTGCCAAGCTGCACGAGCTGGCTGATGCGGGCGTCGACCAGTTCAACCTGTACCTGATGAATGGCGACGAGGAGGACCAGCTGGACCGATACGGACGCGAGGTCGTGCCCGCTCTGCGGGGCGTCGCGGCGGCTCGCTGAGGAGGGACGACTTGAAGATCGCGTTCGTCGCCGGCTTCGGCCCGATCACCACCGACAACGAGGCGAGCATCCGCTTCTGGCGAGACGACATGGCGCTCCCGTTGGAGGAGATCGCGCCCGAGTACTGGGGCACCGACGACCTGCCCGGGGTGCAGGCCTTCGCCGCGTGGCCGCTGGCCGAGGCGTCGGAGTCGTGCTTCGGGACCAAGGCCTGGCCGGAGGACGTGCCCGCTCCCCAGTCCTGGATCGAGATGGACGTCCTCAGCCCGGATGACGTGGCCGTCGCCGCCGGCGAGCTCGAGCGAGCCGGCCATCGGATCCTCAAGCAGGCCGCCACCGAGCCGTGGGGACAGACCGTTGCCCGCCTCCTGAGCCCGGAGGGGATGCTGGTCGGCATCACCTACACCCCGTGGATGCACGTCGACCACCACGACCATGACCACGAACACGAGGGCCATGACCATGGCGACCATGAGGGTCACGACCACGGCGACCACGCCGAGCACTGACCGGCGCCAGTGACCTGGACCGAGGACCAGCTCTTCATCCTCGGTCCTGACGAGGGGGCCGCCCACCCGGGAGACGTCGTCCAGAAGGTCGAGGCGTCCCAGACCGGCGGCCACTGGGGCGTGGCGGTCGTGTCCGGCGTCCCCGGCGAGGGCGGCGAGACGCACATCCACGTCGGCGAGGCGGAGGCGTTCTTCATCCTCGAGGGCGAGGTCGAGTTCCTCGGCGCGAGGAGTCGTACGCCGCTCCAGGCCGGCAGCTTCGTCCTCGTCCCGCCGGACACCGAGCACGGGCTGCGGATCGTCGGTTCGTGGCCGGCCCGCTGGCTCGCGATCTGGCCCGCCGCCCTGGACGGCCTGTTCGACGAGATCGGATCCATCGAGAACGTCAACCAGGAGGCCTACGACGAGGTTCGCCTCCGCCACGGCGTCAGGCGGGGTCGCGATCGCCGAGCCGAATTCGGAGGTCCGCCGCCGGGGGGTTGACGTATAGCGCTCCGCGATATATCGTCTGACGATATAGAGCCGAAACGGAGCGCATCCATGCCCAAGTCGTCAGCCGCCGAGGACCTGAGCCCCTTCGCCACCCCCGCCCTGCTCGTGATGGCCACCCTGGCCGACGGCCCAAAACACGGGTACGCGATCATGCAGGAGGCCGAGCTGATCAGCGGGCAACCGCTCGGCCCGGGCACCCTCTACGCGGCCCTCGCCCGACTTGAGCGGCGTGGTCTGATCGAGGCGCTGCCAGCCGAGGAGCGGCGTCGCCCCTATCGACTCACCGCCCACGGCGCGACCACCCTCCAGGCACACCTCGACCAGCTGCGGTCGTTCACGCGCCAGGCGCTCGAGCGACTCGAAGGCGGCGCCGCGTGAGTCCGCATCGGCTGGTTGGGCTGTACCCGGCCGCCTGGCGCGAGCGCTACGGAGACGAGTTCCATGCCCTGCTCGAGACCAGGACCCCCGGTCGTCTCGACGTGATCGACATCGTCTGGGGTGCCGTCGATGCCCACCTCTTTCCCCAGGCACCCGAAGGGAGATTCCTGATGTTCACCCGTCTTGCCGGACTTGCCGCCATTGGCGCCGCCGCGGCGCTGCTGATGGGTTTCCTGTTCTTCATTCCGAACATCAACGAGCTGACGGTTCCGGTGTTCTACGGGTTGGCGACGATCGGCGTGGTGGGCATCCACCTGCGGCAGGTCGCCGTCAGGCCAGCGCTGGCGTGGCTCGGTTTCCTGCTTGGGCTGCTTGGACTGGTGTCGGGCATCGGCTTCGTGCTCCTCACCCGCGTCGGCGTCATCCCAACCGATGCGAATGAGGTCGGCTTCCTCGTCGGACTCGCGCTATGGATCGGATCCAGTGCCCTCGGGGCCGTGATGCTCGCCATCCGCGTGTTTCCGACGCTCGTGGGGCTCGCCCTCGTGATCGGTTCGAACATTGCCGTGCTCGGCCTCTTCGCGGCCGGGTCGCCCAACGCCGGTGAGGCGCTGGACATCCTCGGCCAGGTTGGCATCCTGGTCTACGCCGCGGCGTGGCTGGGGATCGGCGTCAGCCTGCTGGTCGCCCAGCCGCAGGAAGGAGTCCTCGGCCCCGCAACCTGACCGTCCCGCGCGCTACTCTTCGGTTCGTGGCGAGCGAGGTGACCGACCCGATCGGGGAGCTCCAGCAGGCCGCCGAGGACCGATGGGTCGCCGGCTGGCTGGAAGGCCCCACCTGGACCCGCTACGACACCCTCCCCGCGCAGCCCGGTGATCCGGCACCCGATCTCGAACTGCCCGATACCTCGGGCGGCCACCGGCGGCTCTCCGAGTTCTGGGCCTACGGCCCGGCGCTCGTCATCTTCATGCGCCACTTCGGCTGCTCATGCCTGATGGAGCGTTGGGAAGGGCTCCGCGACGAGCTCGACGCGTACTCCGAGGCGGGCGGCACGGTCGTCGCCGTCTGCCAGGCCGAGCCGGAGCGGGCCGCGGCGGTGGCCACCCGACGCGGCTACCGGTTCCCGCTCCTGTGCGACCCCGAACGGCGGGCCTATCGCGCCTACGGCCTGCTCGAGGGGCAGCCGGCCCAGATCCTCCACGATTTCCCGTGGCGGCCGAACGACCTGGAGACCGCGACCACCATGTTCTGCGAACCGCGGCGCGGCACGGAACGGGCGGTCGTCGACTCCCCGTGGCAGCTCCCCGGGGAGTTCGTCATCGCCACCAACGGGCTCATCGAGCTCGCCCACCGCTACCAGTACTGCGAAGACTTCCCGCCCAAGACCGTCCTGCTGGGGGCGATCGCCGCCGCCCAGCGCTGATCCGAGGTTCGTCCCATGGCCACCACGTCCGCCCGCCGCATCGACCGGCTCCAGGCATCCATCCAGGGCTTCCTGGACTTCTTCAACGGCCCGTTCTCGAAGCTGAACGAGAACCCCGAGGTCTCGAACTTCGCGGTCGGCAACCCGCTCGAGATGCCGATGCCGGCCTACGTCGAGGTCCTCCGCGCCAACCTCGAGCCCCGCCGCCGGAACTGGTTCGCCTACCAGGTGAGCGATCCGAAGGCGCGGATCGCGGTCGCGCGCGGCATCGCTGAGCGGACCGGGATGCCCTGGGATCCCGAGGATGTGGCGATGACCAACGGCGGCTTCGCCGCGCTGGCGGTCGCCATGCGCGCGGTGGTCGAGCCGGGGGACGAGGTGATCTTCCTGTCCCCGCCGTGGTTCTTCTACGAGTTCATGATCCTCGCCGCCGAGGCAGAGCCGGTCCGGCTGGGGCTCGCTCCGCCAGCTTTCGAGCCCGACCTCGACGAGCTGGCGGCCGCCATCACGCCCCGCTCCCGGGCGATCATCTTCAACTCCCCCCACAACCCGAGCGGGCGGGTGTATCCGCTCGAGACCCTGTCCGGGGTGGCGCAGGCCCTCGCCGATGGCTCGGCGCGAATCGGGCACCCGATCTACCTGATCAGCGACGAGCCCTACAACAGGATCCTGTTCGATGGCCGCGCGTTCCACTCGCCGGCGGAGGTTTACCCGAACACGATCGTGACCTACTCGTACGGGAAGCAGCTGCTGGCCCCGGGCCAGCGGGTCGGCTACTTGGCCGTACCGCCGACGATGCCGGACCGGGAACGCTTCCGCCAGACCGTCTTCGTCGCCCAGCTGGCGACCGGCTACGCGTTCCCGAACGCGCTGCTCCAGCACTCGCTGCCGGACCTGAACGACCTGATCATCGACCTGCCGGCCATGGAGCGCCGCCGCGACCGCCTGGTCGGCGCCCTGCGCGAGATCGGCTACGAAACGACGATGCCGGAGGGCACCTTCTACATCATGGCCCGCTCGCCGATCGTCGACGACGTGGCCTTCACCGACATCCTGGCCCGGCACCGGGTGCTGGTCCTCCCCGGCACGATTGTCGAAGTCCCCGGCTGGTTCCGGGTCAGCCTCACCGCGACCGACGAGATGGTCGAGCGCGGGATCCCGGGCTTCGCGGCGGCGTGGGCGGAGGCTGCGGCCTAGCCATCCCCGCCGGCGCTACCATCGGCGCCATGAAGACGCTCATCACCAACGGGACGATCGTCAACGCGGACGCCACGACCACCGGTGATGTCCTGGTCGACGGCGAGTCGATCGCCCTGATCGGGACGGACCTGGGCGCATCGGTCACGGCGGATCGGACCATCGATGCCAGCGGCAAGTGGGTGATCCCCGGCGCCATCGACGTCCACACCCACATGGAGCTGCCGTTCGGCGGGACGTTCGCCAAGGACACGTTCGAGACCGGCACCCGCGCGGCGGCGTTCGGGGGCACGACCACGATCATCGACTTCGCCGTGCAGCCCCGCGGCAAGAGCCTTCGCGATGGGCTGGACGCCTGGCATGCCAAGGCCGACGGCAACGCGACGATCGACTACGGCTTCCACATGATCATCAGCGACGTCCGCGACGACGTCCTCGAGGAGATGGACGGCCTGGTCGACGAGGGGGTCACGACCTTCAAGCTGTTCACCGCGTACCCGGGCGTCTTCTTCTCGGACGACGGGGCGATCTTCCGGGCGATGCAGCAGACCGCCAAGAACGGCGGGCTGATCATGATGCACGCCGAGAACGGGCTGGCCATCGACGTCGTGGCGGCCCAGACCGTGGACGCCGGCCAGACCGATCCGTACTACCACGGCACGTCCCGCTCCCCGGTGCTCGAGGGCGAAGCGACGAACCGCGTCATTCGCCTCGCCGAGACGGCCGGGGCCCCGGTGTACATCGTCCACCTCTCGGCCCGCCACGCCCTCGAGGAGGTCCGTCGGGCCCGGGACGAGGGGCTGCCCGCGTACGCGGAGACCTGCCCGCAATACCTGTTCCTGACGCTCGACGACATGGGCAACGGGTTCGAGGGCGCGAAGTTCGTCTGCTCGCCGCCGCTCCGTCCCGCCGACCACGCCCCCGAGCTGTGGAAGGGTCTCGTCCACGACGACCTCCAGGTCGTGAGCACGGACCACTGCCCGTTCGACTTCCACGGCCAGAAGGAGATGGGCCAGGGCGACTTCCGGAAGGTGCCCAACGGCCTGCCCGGCGTCGAGAACCGG
>DATBLJ010000067.1:0-19459 GCA_036555375.1 Candidatus Limnocylindria bacterium | reverse complement strand
CTCGGACTTCGACCGCGAGAAGCTCCAGGAGCGGCTCGCCAAGCTGTCCGGCGGCGTGGCGGTGCTCAAGGTGGGCGCCGCGACCGAGGTCGAGCTCAAGGAGAAGAAGCACCGGATCGAGGACGCCCTGTCGGCGGCCCGCGCCGGGGTCGAGGAGGGCATGGTCGCCGGTGGCGGCTCGGTCCTGATCCACGCCTCGCCGGCGCTCGACAAGCTCGAGGTCCTCGGTGACGAGGCGGTCGGCGTGTCGATCCTGCGGCGCGCGCTCGAGGAGCCGCTTCGCCAGATCGCGACCAACGCCGGGCTCGAGGGCTCGGTCGTCGTGGAGGCGGTCCGCAAGATGAAGCCGGGCAGCGGCTTCGACGCGGACAAGGGCGAGTACACCGACCTGTTCGCGGCCGGGATCATCGATCCGGCCAAGGTCACCCGCTCCGCGCTCCAGAACGCCGCCTCGGTGGCCGGGCTCCTGCTCGAGACCGAGACGATCGTGACCGACATTCCCGAGAAGGAGAAGGCCATGCCGGGGATGCCCCCCGGCGGCATGGACTACTAGGCCAGGTCTCCGGACCGATACGAAGAGCCCCGGCCGCGAGGCCGGGGCTCTTCCTCATGTCGCGGTCGGGCGACGATGCCCGCTACGCGTCCTTCGTGATCCGATTCTGTGGCCCCGGCGCGACCCCCGGAGGGGTATTCGCGTCGAGATAGGCCGCGAGCGCATCGATGTCGAAGGCTGGTGCGTACACGCGGTTGGTCCCGGCGGTGAACGCCGGGAAGCTGTCGCCTCCATCGGCGAGGAAGTTGTTCGCGGTGACCTGATAGGTCGCGGAGGGATCGATCGGCGTCGCGCCGAGCATCATGTTCAGGATCCGGCTCCCACACGGCTGCGTCGAGTCGTAGTGGTAGGTGAATCCCGCCGACACCTGCAGAATCACGGTCGCGCCACCGGACCGTCCCGGCGGCGTGCAGGCGGCCCACTGTTGCTCGAGCACGGCCTTGATCTGCGCGCCCGTCATGTCCTGGGTCGTGACGAGGTTGTTGAACGGCTGGACGGCAAACGCCTCCCCGTAGGTGATCTCACCGACGGCTTCGCCGCCGCTGATCTGTCCGGCCGTCAGGCTCGCCCGAATGCCGCCCGGGTTCATGAACGCGAGGTCGGCGCCCGCGGTCTGCGTGTAGGCGAGCTGGGCATCGGCGATGACATCTCCGAGCGCCGACTCGCCTGCGGCATTGGCCGTGCTGGTGATGTCAGCCGTGATCGAGCCGACCACCACGTTGGCGATCGGGGCGACGGCCGTCTCGTAGTACGAGACCAGGGAAGCCGCCTGGGCATCCTGGTCGTCACGGAAGACGATCTTGTTGTCAACCGAGATGGACGCTGGCTTTCCGGTGGACTTGTTGATGGTCATGTCGATATCCGTGACCAGGCGTCCGAATGACGAGGCACTGCTGACCGGGATCGGCGTGTCGGCGCTGTTCGGCAGCAGGCAGTTGTAGGCGGTGTGGGTGTGCCCGCTGATCACCATGCTGATCGACGGGTGCAGCTGGTGGACGATGTCGACGACCGCGCCGCTCATGCCCGTGCAGGTGTCGATCGTGTCGGGGTTGGTGGACACCGACTGGAAGCCACCTTCGTGCAGGAGCACGACGATCGTGTTCACGCCTCGCCGTCGCAGGTCGCGAGCCGCGGCGTTGATCGTCGTGGCCTCGTCGAGGAAGTTCACGGTCTGGATGCCGTTGGCGCTGACGATCAACGGGGTGCCTTCGAGGGTCAGGCCGATGAAGCCGATCTTCACGCCACCGACATTCTCGATCGAGTAGGCCGGGAGGATGGGACGGCCGTTGCTCTTGTAGACGACGTTGGCGGCCAGCAAGTCGAACCTGGCGCCCCGGTATCGGTGTCCGGTGTCGCAGCCGTCGACCGGGTGGCAGCCGCCGTATTGGATGCGCAGGAGCTCGTCGACGCCTTCGTCGAACTCGTGGTTGCCAACGGCGGACACGTCAAGCCCGATCTGGTTCAGGGCCTCGATCGTCGGCTCGTCGTGGAACGCGGCCGAGATCAAAGGGGTCCCGCCGATGTTGTCGCCGGCGGAGACGATCAGAGTCCGCCGAGGGTTGGTCGCCTCGAGGTCCTTGATGTCATCGGCCAGGTAGGCAAAGCCACCGGCGAGGACGCAGGTCGTGGGGGAGGCCGTGCAGGCCGCGTCGTTGGCGGCTGAGCCGATGCGACCACCCGAGCCGCCGGGCGGCTGCAGGTTGCCGTGGAAGTCGTTGATCGCCAGGAGCTGGACGTCAACGGTTCTGGGCTGATGATTCTGGTGATGCGTCGATGGGTCCGACGCGGATACGGTCGTGGGCAGGAACAGCGCCAGCGCGACGAACGCGATGGCGGCCATCCGGGGCCTCGACCGACCCCGAGGGTTCGAGGAATGCACGATCTGGGGACCTCCTAATCAGTTGCCTCGACGGGAAGGTGCCTTCTCGGCGACCAGACCATAGACCCTCCGCCATCGGTTCGCTCGAATTGGGGGGAGCGCCCTTACCACCGGCTTGATCTCGCGAACTCGATGTTCCGAGACGGCCCTACGCGCTCAGGGGGAGCTGGCCCTCCGCGGCCGGATCTGCGGCGCGGACGAGGTCGTCGATGTCGCGAACCGAGGCCAGGACGCGCTCGCGGAGGTCGTCGAGGAGGCCGGATACCTCCTGCGCCGCCGAGCCGATGGTCGTCAGCCGCGCCTTCATCTTCCGGACGTTCTCGACCGCGAACTGGACGTCCTGGAGCGCCTCCCCGATGGCGGCGACGTCCACCTGGCCGCCCGTGTCGCGGAGGGTCAGGAGGGCCATCACCCGCGCCACCCGGAACGCGGCCTCGAGCCCGACGCCGCCATCGACCTCGGGATCGTAGACCGCGTAGACGTCGTTGCCGACCAGGGCGAACGGAGTCACGCCCGACGGGGCGTGCTCCGGGGTGAAGACCACGAGCGCGACGGCCGCTCCCCGGTTGGCGCGCGCCGCGGTGAGCTCCTCGGCCATCGCCCGCCTGGTGATCGCCCGGTCCTTGGCCTCGATCACGACCCGCAGCTCGTGGCCATGGGTCCGGCCGGGGTCGATCGTCAGGACGAAGTCGCCCTTCTTCGAGCGGAGCGCGTCGCCGGCCGCCGTCCCGGTGCGCTCCACCACGTCCCCGACGCCATGGGCGAGGTCGGCCAGGCACGTCTCGACCGCGTCCTCGAACTCGATCCCCTTGGCCGTGCCACGGGCCCGCTCGTCGGCGCGCGCCCTGCTGGCGGCCTCGAGGGCGGCGATCCGCTCGCCGAGGGATCGGAACTCCCCGGTGACCTCGTTGCGGAACTGGTAGAGCGGGCTCGCCTCGCGGGTCGGGTCCAGCAGCTGGGCGAGCCGCGAGCCGTCGCCGTCGAAGTAGCGGCCCAGCGTGTCGTTCAGCTGGCCGATCGCGCTGTCGCGCCGGTTCGGGTCGAACAGGGCGGCGGTGAGCCGCTGGAGGCGACCCGAGTCACCCAGGAACTCCTCCAGGGTCCGCGGCAGGCGACCGCTGTCATCGGCGAAGGTCGCGCGGAGGGAGGCGTCCAGCGCCTCCGCGGCGCGGGCGTTCACCGCGGTCATCTGCTCGACCATCCGGCCGAACTCGGAGCGGACGAGGTCCACGTTCGCGTTCGTCCCGGCGTTGGCCATCGCCTGCAGGCCGATCCGCAGCGCGTTGGTGGCAAGGGTCACCCGATCGGGCTCGGGCGCGGCCTCGACGTAGCGCGCCAGCGCGCCATCGGTCAGCTCGAGGTGGGAAACGATGACCCGGTCGTCGGCAACGAGGACCGTCGCCGGCTTGGGGGTGGAGGGGGAGGAAGCGGTCGTGTTCATGGCCCGAGGATGGATCGGCCCGGTGACAGCTCCACTGTCGCGAAACTGGAACGTTCGACCGATTTCTGGCCGATTACGGCCCGATTACCGGCGGCGGGCCGATTTCCCGCTCGATTCACGCTCGGGAAGCGCGGTACCAAGGGCCTATGGAGGTCACGGATAGGGCTGGTTAGGGTCGGTCCGATGGCCATCCGGGAGGGATCAGCGCACGTGGCGCCCACCGGCGAATCGGCGCTGCCCGACGCCGCCGAGCTGCCCTACGCGCGTCCGCCGCGCGCGATTCCGGCGATCGGGCGACCGAGTCTCCGGATCGGGGTGACGGTGGGCGCGGTCGCGATCGTGGTGGCCACCGCCTTCATCAGCGCGACGCTCTTCGCCGAGCGGCTCCGCGAGCTCGCCGTTGCGGGCGCCGTCGAGCACGCCGAGGCGATCGTTCGAACCAACCTCGATCCAGCCATCGGACCCGACTCGCTGGACATGAATCACTCGCTCGACCCCGAGCTCGACGACCAGCTGTCGCGGCTCGTGCTCGGTGGCGAGATGGCGCGGATCGTCGTCTGGTCGAGCGACGGGCGAGCCGTGTACTCCTCCGATCCCGCGCTCCGCGGCCACCGGTTCTCGATCGGCGGTGAGCTGGCCGAGGCGTTCGCCGGCGAATCCGTTGCCGAGTACGGCACCGAGGGTGACGACGAGACCGGCCTGCCCGGCGCCGCCGCGCTCCCCGTCCCGTTCCTGGAGATCTACGTGCCCATCCGTGGTGGGATCGACGGCCCGGCGATCGGCGTGTACGAGGTCTACCAGGACGCCCGGCCGATCGAGCTGCTCGTGACCCAGACCCGCGAAAGCGTGCTCGTCCTGGCACTTGCGGCGTCTGGAATCCTCTTCGCCGTCCTGTGGCTGACGTTCACGGGCGCCTCGCTCCTGCTGACGCGCCAGAACCGGCTGCTCCGCGAACGGTCCGTCCGGGACGCGTTGACCGGCCTGGCGAACCACGGCTTCCTGCTCGAGGAGCTGAACCGGCACCTGACCACGCCCGATCCGAACGGGGCGATTGCCCTGCTCGACGTGGACAACTTCCGCCTGTTGAACGCCGGCCACGGCCATCGGGCCGGTGACGAGGCCCTGCGCCGGGTGGCGGCGGTGCTCACCGCCGTCGCCCAGCCGGGCCAGCTCTACGGCCGGTTCGGGCCGGACGAGTTCCTGCTCGCGGACTTCTCGGAGGGCGCCGGGCGGCTGATGACCACGCTCACCGTCGTGACGGCGGCACTCTCCGAGGTCGAGCTTCGGTTCGGCGACTCGGAGCGGCTCCCGCTCAGCGTGTCGGTCGGCGTCGCTCGCGTGCCGCATGACGGGCTCCGCTCCCTCGAGGTCCTCTCGGTCGCCGAGGCCGCGCTCCGCGAGGCGAAGACCTCGGGCGGGCAGGTCATGAAGATCGCCGACCAGTCGACGATCGGCTCGCTGGCCGCCCAGAACACGGTGTTCGGGGTGTTCGAGGGCCTGCTCGTGTCGGTCGACACCAAGGACCACTACACCCGCGCCCACAGCGAGGACGTCACCGGTCACGCCCTGTTCCTGGCCGATGCCCTCCACCTCCCGGAGGAGGATCGGCGGCTCATCCGGCTGGCCGGCCTGCTCCACGACATCGGGAAGATCGGGATCCCCGACGGGATCCTCCGCAAGCCCGCCCCGCTGACCGCCGAGGAGTACGACATCGTCAAGCAGCACGTCGCCCTGGGCGATGCGATCGTCGGCGCCGTCCCGCAGCTGGCCGATGTGCGGGCCGGCGTCCGCCACCACCACGAACGGTGGGACGGCAGCGGCTACCTCGACGGCCTGCAGGGCGAGGGCATTCCCCGGATCGCGCGGATCATCGCCGTCGCCGACGCGTACTCGGCGATGACCACGACCCGCACGTACCGCAAGGCGTTGAGCCCGGACGAGGCCCTGGCCCGGGTCGCCGAGGCGGCCGGGACCCAGCTCGACCCCGAGCTGGCGATGACGTTCGTCACGGCGATGCGGAAGGCCCGCGCCGCTGGCCACGTCACCTCGAAGGAGCGGCTCCAGCTCGACGCCCAGCCACGTTCGGTCACGAGCTGATGGACTACGCTGCGGCCGTGAGCCAATCTCGGCTTCGCCCCAGCCGCAGGCCCCTCTCGGTTGTCGCCGCCGCGTTCCTCGTCCTCGTCCTCGCCGCCTGCGGCGGCCAGCAGGCCGAAAGCCGGACCCTCCAGCTCGAGACCCTGAATGATTCCGGGGTCACGGGGACGGCGGTCCTGACGGACAACGGCGACGGCACGACCCGGGTCGCCGTCGACGTCGACGCGGCCGGCCATCCCGACATGCCCGCCCACATCCACCCGGGAACCTGCACGAATCTGACCCCCCAGCCGCGCTACCCGCTCCAGAACGTGATTGACGGGGTCTCGGAAACCGACATCGATGTCCCGCTCGAGGAGCTCTTCGCCGGCGGGCTGGCCCTGAACCTCCACGCCTCGCCGGATGACTTCGAGACCTACACCGCCTGCGCCGAGCTGGAGTGACGTAACCGGCCCGAACCGGGGCCACCGCTAGAATCGGTCCATGCCCCGCAAGCGACCGGTGAAGCCGGCAGCCGTCCTGGAGCCGTCACCGGCACGCGACCCGGCCGACGACCGTCCGGCCCCGCCGCGGGGCGATCCCAAGGCCGCCGAGGCGGTCCTTGCCAACCTGAATCCGCCCCAGCGTGAGGCGGTCGCCCACCTGGACGGCCCACTCTTGATCCTGGCCGGGGCGGGCAGCGGCAAGACCCGGGTCCTCGCCCATCGGGTGGCCCACCTCGTCGCCACCGGCGTGCCGCCGTATCGGATCGTGGCCGTCACCTTCACGAACAAGGCGGCCGGCGAGATGCGGGACCGGATCGCGGGACTGATCGGCCCGGAGGCCACCCGCGAGGCGACGATCGGGACCTTCCATTCGATCTGTGCCCGGATCCTCCGTCGCGAGGGCGAGGTCATCGGCCTGACCCGGAGCTTCACGATCTACGACCGCGCCGACCAGCTGGCGGTCATCAAGGAGGCGCTTCGTCGGCTGGACCTCGACGACAAGCGGTTCGCGCCGCCGGCGATCCTGAACTTCATCGGCCAGCGCAAGGACGAGCTGGCGGACCCGGCCACCGCCAGCCGGCAGGCGGACAACTTCTGGGAGGAGACCGCCGCCAAGGTCTACGAGGCCTACCAACGGGACTTGGCGGACAGCGACGCGGTCGACTTCGACGACCTGCTGCTCCGGGTCGTCTTCCTGTTCGAGCAGCATCCCGACGTCCTGGGCCGCTACCAGCGGCGCTGGCAGTACGTCCTCGTCGACGAGTACCAGGACACCAACCGGGCCCAGTACCGCCTGTGCGCGCTGCTGGCCGCGGTCCACCACAACTTGGCGGTGGTGGGCGACGACGACCAGAGCATCTACTCGTGGCGCGGAGCCGATCTGCGGAACATCCTCGACTTCGAGCGCGACTGGCCCGCCGCCAAGGTCGTCAAGCTCGAGCAGAACTACCGATCCACCCAGACGATCCTTGACGCCGCGCACGCCGTCGTCTCGCGTCTCTCTGGCCGCAAGGACAAGCGGCTGTGGACCGATCGCGGCAGCGGCTCGGCGGTCACCGTCTTCGACGCCTACAACGAGTACGAGGAGGCGGAGTTCGTCGCGCGCCAGGTCGAGCGGCTCGCCTCGTCGGCCGATCGACGCCGCGGGTGGGCTTCGCTGCTGACCACGCGGGCGGACGATGGGCCCTCCAACGGGAACGGGAACGGGGCCGACGACGCCGCGGATGCCGCCTCGGGTGCGTCCGGGCCGATGCGCTTCGGCGACATCGCCGTCGCGTACCGGGTGAACGCGCAGAGCCGCGTCCTCGAGGAGGCGTTCATGCGGTTCGGGATCCCGTACCAGCTGGTGGGCGGGGTCCGGTTCTACGAGCGGCGCGAGGTCAAGGACGCGCTCGCCTACGCCCGCCTGGCCCGCAACCCGGGCGACCGGGTGGCGCTCGAACGGGTGATCAACGTCCCGACTCGGGGGATCGGCGACAAGACCGTGGCCGAGCTCAAGGCGTGGGCCGACCACCGCGGTGAGACGGTGTGGGCCGCCGTCGAGGCGGCCGCCTCGAATGCGAACCTGGCGACGCGGGCGCGGACCGCGCTGGCCACGTTCGCGGAGGTCGTCCGGGGGCTGGTGGTCGTGGCCGCGACCGAGCCGGCATCGGCGGTCCTGGAGGCGGCGCTGGAACGATCCGGCCTGCGAGCCGTGCTCGACGACGGGACCGAGGAGGGGACCGACCGCTGGGCGAACCTCGTCGAGCTCCGGAACCATGCCGCCGAGTTCGACGAGCTGGAACCGCCCGAGGGGCTGGCCCGCTTCCTCGAGGAGGTGGCGCTCGTCTCGGACCAGGACACCCTCGAGGAGCGCCCGGAACGGGTGACCCTGATCACGCTCCATGCGGCGAAAGGCCTCGAGTTTCCCGTCGTGTTCATGGTCGGGATGGAGGAGGGGCTGCTGCCCTACGCCCGCGCCCTCGACGACGAGCGCGAGCTCGAGGAGGAGCGGCGCCTGACCTACGTGGGGATGACCCGGGCCAAGGATCGCCTGTACCTCGTCCACGCCCGGCACCGGTCCGCGTGGGGGAGCGGCGGGGTCGAGGTGGAGCCCTCGCGCTTCCTTGCCGACCTTCCCGAGGACCTGCTCGAGGTCGAGAGCGGCCGTCGCGGTGCGGGGCTCGGCTGGGTCCGCGACCGAGCGCGCGGCGGCACCGGGTTCGGGGACGGGATGGACGACGAGTCGAGTGGCGCGATGGTCTGGGGCCGGCCCCGTCCCGGGCTCGAGCCGCTGCGACCTGAGCGCCTGCCCGACCTGAGCGTTCCGGAGCGGGCAGCCTTGCCCGACGTCGACCTCGGGAGCGGGACCTTCGAGAAGGCCGGGACTCCCGACGCCGCCGTCGCCGAGCTCGCCTGGCGCGCGGGCGACAAGGTCCGCCACCGCCGCTTCGGCGAAGGCATCGTCGTCAACTCCCAGTGGGTCAGCGGTGACGAGGAGGTCACCGTCGCCTTCGCCGGCCAGGGCGTCCGCCGCCTGATTGGCTCGTACGCCGGATTGGAGCGGGTCTGATGGCGAAGCGACCGCGGATCGCAGTGGTCACCGGGGGTGGCGACGCGCCGGGCTTGAACACCGTCATCCGGGCGGTGGTCATGGCGGCTGACCAGCGCGGCTGGGGCACGACCGGGATCCTGGGCGGCTTCGAAGGCCTGGTCCCCCCCGTGGCCACCCGGGAGCTCGCTGTCGGGGACATGGATGGTCTCCTGTTCCGGGGTGGAACCGTGCTGGGTACTTCGAGCCGCGGGCGGTTCACCGACGCCCGCCGGACGGGCGGCCGTCCGGTGATCGCCCAGGAGATCGTGGAGCGCGCCGCGCGGGCGGCTCGGGCCATGCAGATCGAAGCCCTGATCTGCATCGGCGGTGACGGATCCCTCCGGATCGCGCAAGCTCTCGCCCAGGAGGGGGTTCCGGTGGTCGGCGTGCCGAAGACGATCGACAACGACCTGCCCGGCACGGACACGACGTTCGGCTTCCAGTCCGCGGTAGGGGTCGCCGTCGATGCCCTCGACCGGCTGGCGAGCACCGCCGAGAGCCACCAGCGGGTGATGGTCCTCGAGGTGATGGGACGCCACTCGGGCTGGATCGCGGCGCACTCCGGGGTGGCCGGTGGGGCGAACGTGATCCTCATCCCCGAGATCCGGTTCAGCTGGGACCGGGTCGCCGCCGTCGTCGACGCCCGCTGGGAAGCCGGGCTGCGGCACACCTTGATCGTCGTGGCGGAGGGAGCGCGCGCGATCGGCGGCCGCTACATCATGCGGTCCGGTCTCGGCGGTCATCCGGGGGAGCGGCGCCTGGGCGGCATCGGCCCTCGGGTCGCGGTCGAGGTCGAGCGCCGGACCGGGCGCGAGGCACGGTCGGCGACGCTGGGTCACCTCCAGCGCGGTGGGCCCCCGAACGCCTGGGACCGCCAGCTGTGCACCCGCTACGGCGTCGCCGCGGTCGAGGCGGTGGCGAATGGCCAGCTGGGCACGATGGTCGCCCTCCACGGTTCGGCCATCGTCCCCGTGCGGTTGTCGGCGGGCGTGGGCCGGATCCGGACGGTGCCCGTCGACGGCGAGCTCGTCCAGTCGGCCCGGGCGATCGGGATCAGCTTCGGCGACGAACCGTCCTAGGCCCGGGCGCTACCATCGGCCAATGGCAGAGGCACCCGACACGAGGATCCAGGGGCTGGTCGACGAGCTGGTCGCGGCGAGGAACGAGTTTGAGGCCGCGCTCGGGGACATCGACCCCGCTCTCCTGACGAGCCCCGGCCTGGTCGGGGAGTGGTCCGCGCGGGAGCTGGTCGCCCACATGGGCTACTGGGCGGGGCACGCGGCAGAGGCCATTCACCTCGCGGAGCAGGACCGGCTCGACGAGTTCGAGGCGGACGTCCCGAGCGTGGACGAGCGGAACGCGGTCGTGGCCAAGGTGGCCGGCGAGACCGACATGGCGACCGTCCGGCACCGCGAGGAGCTCGCTTTCGAGGCGTTCCGCCAACGGATCCTGACGGTCGACCCGGCGTGGCTCGGCGAGCGGGACGCGGACGACGACAGCCTCGAGGAGATCATCAAGTACGACGGGTCAGACCACTACCGCGAGCACGCCCACGACATCCGGGCCTGGTTCGCGGGCGCCGACGAGGACAAGGCCGCGGATGCCGACGACGAGGCCGATGGCTGAGGCGGGCATCCCGCCCAAGACGGTCGAGCGCGCCGCCAGTCTGCGGGCCGCCCTCGAGGACGCGAACTATCGGTATCACGTCCTCGACGCACCGACGATCGACGACGCCCAGTACGACGCGCTCCTCCGCGAGCTCGACGAGCTCGAGGACGCTCATCCCGAGCTGAAGACCCCCGACTCGCCGACGCAGCGGGTTGGCGCCACCCCGTCGGCCGGGTTCGCCGAGGTGCGCCACGCGGTGCCGATGCTCTCGTTGTCGAACGCCTTCGGAGCCGATGAGCTCCGGGAGTTCGATGCGCGGGTGCGGAAGGGCCTGGGCCTGGGCGAGGCCGATCCGGGGGTGCGCTACGTCTGCGAGCTGAAGATCGACGGTCTGGCGATCAGCCTCCGGTACGCGGGACGGTCGTTCGTCCAGGGCGCGACCCGCGGAGACGGCTACACCGGCGAAGACGTGACCGCGAACCTCCGGACGGTGCGGGCCATTCCGCTCACGCTCCGGGCCGACCCGCCCGGGGAGGGGCTCGAGGTCCGCGGCGAGGTCTTCATTCCGCGCGCCCAGTTCGAGGCCCTGAACGAGCAGCTCGAGGCCGAGGGCAAACCCCGCTATGCGAACGCGCGGAACACGGCGGCCGGGACGGTGCGCCAGAAGGACCCGCGGGTGACGGCCAGCCGCCGGCTATCGGTGTGGATGTACTCCCTGGTCGGCGTGCCCGGGCTCGCCAGCCAGTCGGCCGCGCTCGAGTACCTGCGCGAGCTCGGCTTCCGGGTGAACCCCAACGTCCGGGTCACGACCGGCGTCGAGGAGGTGCTCGCGTTCGTCGACGAGTGGCAGGACAAGCGCCACGCGCTCGAGTACGACACCGACGGGGTGGTGGTGAAGGTCGACGAGGTCGCGCTCCAGGAGCGCCTCGGGTTCGTCTCCCGCTCCCCGCGGTGGGCGGTTGCCTACAAGTTCCCCGCCGAACAGGTCACGACCCGCCTCGAGAGCATCGAGGTCTACGTCGGCCGGATCGGCGCGTTGACGCCGGTCGCCCACGTCGCGCCGGTGTTCGTCGGCGGGACGACAGTCCGCAACGCGACGCTGCACAACATCGACGAAATCCGGCGCAAGGACCTGCGGGTCGGCGATCTCGTCCGCCTCCAGCGGGCCGGGGACGTGATCCCCGAGGTCCTCGGCCCCGTCGTCGAAGCCCGGACCGGCGCCGAGTGGGAGTGGGAGATGCCCACCACCTGCCCGGCCTGCGGCACCGAGGCTGTCCGCGAGGAGGGGGAGGTCGTCACCCGCTGCCCGAACCCGTTCTGCCCGGCGCAGCGGTTGGGTGGCCTGATCCATTTCACCGGCCGGGGCGGGATGGACATCGAGGGCGCTGGCTACGCGGTCGTCGTCCAGCTCGTCGAGCGCGGCCTCGTCAACGAGCCGGCGGACATCTTCAAGCTCGACGTCGAGACGATCGAGAGCCTCGACCGATTCGCCCGCAAGAGCGCGGAGAACCTGGCCGGGGCCATCGACAAGGCGCGGCAGCGGCCGCTGTGGCGGATCCTCAACGGGCTCGGCATCCGCCACGTCGGGGAGCAGACCGCGATCGACCTCGCGACGTGGCTGGCGCGGGACGTGCCGCCGAAGGACGGGGAATCGGCTGCGTCCTGGACGAAACGGGCCGCGACACGCCTCACCGAGGCGTCGGCGGAGGAGTTGACCGCGGTGTTCGGCGTCGGGAAGGTGGTGGCGGAGAGCATCGCCCGCTTCTTCCACGACGAGCATACCGGGGAGGTGCTCCGTCACCTGGTGGACGCCGGGGTCAGCGCCGAGCTGCCTGACCTGACTGCTACCGCGGCCGCCGCAGAGGGCCCGCTGGCCGGCAAGACGGTCGTCGTCACCGGGACCCTGCCCGGCTTCAGCCGCGAGGAGGCCGAAGCCGCGATTCGGGCCGCCGGCGGCCACCCGGCTGGATCGGTCAGTGCCAAGACGGACTACCTGGTCGCGGGCGAGAAGGCGGGCTCCAAGCTGGCCAAGGCCGAGTCGCTGGGCGTGCCGGTCCTCGACGAGGACGCGCTCCGTCGCCTCCTCGCCGGGGACTAGACCCGCCCTACGGCCCGAACAGCATTGTCGCGAGCATCGTGCGGAAGAACACCTCGTCGGCCTCCTCGGTGCCCGCAGCACCCACGAATTCGATGACGTAGATCCGTCCGGAGGGGTGCGCCGTCGAGGCTGACATGTAGTGCAGCGTTCCGCTTGACGCAGCTACGTGCGCGGACAGGAGGGTCCCCGGCAGGAGGCCGAGGTTGACTGGTTCGCGGGACTCGGCAGTGAGGCCGCTCTGCTCCAGGAGCATCTGCTCGGCCAGGTACAGGGCGTTCTCCGGCGTGGCTTCCGCGCCCTCCGCCAACCCACCAGTCAGCGCCACGATCTGCCCGCTGACTCTCGAGAGGAAGTGCGGACTCACATCCGTGCCCCCCGTCTCCCAGTCCGCGGGGTAGCCGATCTGGGCGCTGGCTGCGTTCCAGGCGTACGTCGTCCACGGTTCGGCCGGGGCAGCGATCTCCGCTGCCGGGCCAAACGCGCTGAACTCGTACCCGATATCCCACGCGAACTGAATGGGGACATCTCCCGACGCCCCGAGGACTTCAGCCACGATGGCCATGTCCTCCAGCACGCCGGACGCGTCGCCGCTGAGCATGACGTGGCACGGCCCGATCTCGTTCGCCTGCAGGGTCTGGTCGAGCAGGAGCAGGGACTGAAGAAGCAGCGAGCAGTCGTCGGAACCGGGTTCGACGGTAATCTCCGCGCCTTGCAACGTGGGGGCAGCAACCCCTTCGGCGTCGAGCACGGCCAGGAGTGCCTCGCGGACCGACGGCACGCGCACCGTGAGCTGGTCCTCGATGAACGGGCCATCGCCGAACGACACGTAGTTCGACCCATCGGCGAATATCTGCGCGTTGACCAGCTCCGACCCATCGGGCGCGGTCGCGACGACCGTGGCGCTGACATCGGCTCCGGCGGCCTCGATCGTCCCCGAAAGGTCCGTGTCCTGCGCGGACGACGGGTCATCGGGGGCGCTGACGGTGAGCACCCCATCGAAGGCGGTGGTGAACCCCATGTCGGGGTCCTCGAGCGCCGCCGTCAGGAGCTCCAGGAAGTCGGCGGTGGGGGTCTGGCTGGCCGAGGCCGGAGGTTGGCTCGGCGAGGCTGGAGATGACGGTGACTGGGTGCATCCGGCCAGAACCACCAGCCCGGTGGCTGCCAGGGCCCCCCAGCGAGCGGTACGCATGGTCGTGTCCTCGTGGCGGTTTCGATACCTGCCGCCACCCTAGGTTCCGGACACTGCGGTCCGACTGCGGGCTGATACGCATCTGCATCTCGCCGGGGCCGGCCGGTTATGCCGGATTCGCTGGTCCGAATCGGACACTCCGGGCCATGAGTCGCAACGCCCGAACCCTGGCGGGCCACCTCGCCCGCGCGGCCGCCCGAGCCGCGTTTGTCGCCATCTTCCTGACCGCCGCCTTCGCGGTCGCACCCGCCCTGAGCACGGCGGCGGACACAGCGCCGAGCGGTGCATCCCGGCCGGTGGCGGAGGGCGTGCTGATCGCGCTGGGCCTCATGGTCATGACCGTCGGCGCGGCCATCGCGCGCTGGACCGGCGAGGAGCCGGCCGCCTAGCCCGTCACCGGCTCCCGGCCGTAGACGGCCACGAACCAGACGAACTGGCGCCCGGTGTGGAGAGGCCGGAAGCCGGCCGCCTCGACCTTGGCCTGGACTTCGCGCCGGTCGTGGACGAAGCGAGGAATGTGCGAGCCCTGGATGAGCTCCATCAGGCCGAATACGAACCAGCGAGCCCGGGCGATGAGTCCCCAGAAGCCGGTCGACTCGGGCACCGCGAAGGCGTACAGGTGCCGGGCGGCATCGGTCGAGCGCGCGATGAGCGCGCCCGCGTCGGGGTAGCAGCAGATCACCTTGTCGAGGACCACGACGTCGTGCGCGTCGAGCGGCTCGACCGCGGCATCCCCGACCCACAGGTCGAGCCGCCCCTCATTGCCGGTCTCGTGGGCGAGGTCGGAGGCCATCGCGATCGCCGCCGACGAGAGGTCGGCGCCGCTTCCCCGGGTCGCGCCCGCTTCGAGGGCGCGGACGAGGAGCTCGCCGGTGCCGCAGCCGATGTCCATGATCGTCGACCCCGCCAGCCCCTCCTCGCGCAGCCAGGTGAAGAGCAGGTCGGTCGCCTCGGGCGCGATCGGCTCCCATTCCTGGTAGCGCTTGTCGAAGTGCTGACCGATCTCGCCCAGCGACTCGGCGCGCGCCGGGCGCTCGGGACGCTCGGGCGGGCAGCAGGAGTCGGGCGTCGGGCCGGACATGGGATCGGAGTCTAGACTGCCCCGACCGATGACGGCTGCCGCCCGACCCCGCCTGATGACCGGGCCGTTCCTCGCCCTGTCGCTCGCCAGCCTCCTGTACTTCATCGCCGACGGGCTGGTCCTGCCGGTGCTCCCGGTGTTCGTGGCCGGTCCGCTCGGTGGCGACGACCTCGCGATCGGGCTGGTGTTCGGCGCGTTCAGCATCACCGCGCTGGCGGTCCGCCCGTTCGTCGGCTCGTACGCCGACCGGCGCGGGCGTCGACCGGTGCTCATCGGCGGCGCCGTCCTCCTGATCGTGACTATGCTCGGCCACCTGGTGGCCACCACCGTGCCCCTGCTGATCGTCATGCGGCTCCTGCTGGGCGCCTCCGAGGCGGCGTTCTTCGTGGCCGCCCTGACGATGAGCAGCGACCTCGCCAGCGAGGACCGCCGGGGCGAGGCGCTGAGCCTGGTATCCCTATCCCTGTACGCCGGGCTGGCGATCGGCCCGTTCATCGGGGAGCTCGTGCTCGGCGAGGACCGCTTCTGGGCGGTCTGGATCGCGGCCGCCGCGCTGGCGGTGGTTGCGGTCGTGCTGGCGCTCCGGGTCCCCGAGACCCGTCCAGCACCGGAGGCGAGCGGGCCGGATGCCGCCCCGCGGCGGTATCGGCTGTTCCACCCGGCTGGGATCGTGCCCGGCCTGATCATCCTGGCCGGGACGTGGGGCATGGCCGGCTTCTTCGCCTTCGCCCAGCCGTACGGCACTGAGCTCGGGATGGACGGGGTGGCACCGCTGTTCCTGCTGTACGCCGGGATCGTGATCGCGGTGCGCGGGCTGGCGCCCTGGGCGCCGGACCGATACGGCGGGCGCCGCCTCGGCGCCGCGGCCCTGCTGGCCGTCTCGGTGGGCGTGGCGGTGATGGGCCTGGTGACCAGCGCGATCGGGCTGTACGTGGGGACCGCGATCATGGCCTTCGGGGTCGCTTTCGTTCCGCCCGCGATCTTCGTCATGGCCCAGCAGGGCGTCCCGGCCCTCGAGCGCGGGACCCTGATCGGGACGACGAGCCTGTTCATCGAGGTCGGGTTCGGCGTGGCGCCCGTCGCGCTGGGGGTGGTGGCCACCGGCTCGGGCTACCCGGCGACCTTCCTGGTCTCGGCCGCGGTCGGCGTCCTGGGGATCCTCCTGCTGGCCACCTACCGACCTCGCCGGGCGTCCGAGGCGTCTGCGCCCGAGCGCGAACCGGAGCTCGCGGTCTAGCGGTTCCCGCCGGCCATCTTCGTGGCGTCCGGTCGCTGGCGGAGGCGCCACATCGCGTAGATCCCGAAGGCGGGCCCCAGCGCCAGCACGGCAAAGCCGATCTGCCAGGCGGCGCCGGTTACCGGCGCCAATAGCCCAATTCCCAGGATCGTGATGCCGGTCAGCAGGAACCCGCTCGCCGTCTGGAGGGCGAGCGCCGAGCCGGCCGTCCCAGGCGGCGCGAGCTCCGACACCGCGGTCGAGAACTGGGCGGAATCCGCGACGACCGTCACGCCCCAGACCAGGCCCAGCGTCACGGTCAGCATCGGCGTCGCGCCGAACAGGAGCCCGATCAGCACGGCGCACGTCCCGCTGGCCGCCATGGCGGCGATGGTCAGGGTCGTCCGACCGACCCGGTCGGCGAGGGCGCCGGCCACGATGCACCCGATCCCGCCCGCGGCCACGATCGCGAACGCGGCCGCCGACGCGAGGGCGGGATCATCGGTCCCGAAGGCGAGGAACGAGGCGGCGAGGAACGCCGGCACCCAGGTCCACATCGCGTACAGCTCCCACATGTGCCCCAGGTACCCGAAGTTCGCGAGGCGGACCGATGGCTGGCGGAAGGCGCTCAGGGCGAGCTGGATGGAGAACCGCTGGGCGCCGATATGGAGCGGGCCCTCCCGCACGCCGGCCAGGCCGATCAGCCCACCGACCAGGGCGGCTCCCGAGAGCACGATGACGACGGTGGGCCACGGGACGCCGGACAGGGCCCCGACCGCGCGGACGAGGTGGGGGAGCGACGCCCCGACGGTGATCGCCCCGACCAGGACGCCAACCGCGAAGCCGCGCTCGGCGCGGAACCAGCCGGCCAGGTGGCGGAGCGCGACCGGGTAGACGGCCGCGACCCCGAAGCCGGTCAGCGCCCGCCAGGGCAGGGCCGCGGCGAGGTCGTTGGCGAGGAGCGCGAAGCCGAGGTTCGCGGCCGCCGCGATCACGCCACCGACCCCGATCAGGACACGTGCCGGCAGGACATCCGCGGCCCCGGTCGCCGCCACGGCCAGCGCACCGGCAACGAAGCCGAGCTGGACCGCCACGGTCAGCAGCGCGAGGTCCAGGCCCGACAGCGACCACTCGGTGACGAGGCTCGAGGCGACGGCGGACCCGGCAAACCACGGCGCGCTGGCCAGCAGGACCGCGATGGCGAGCACCGCGAGCTGACTCCACCGGCCAGGCGCCTCCTCCTGGAGCGTGGTCACGCGGTGCCCGCCTCCCCATCGCCTTCGCCAAGGAACGCCTCGACCAGCTGGTCGTAGCCGCGGAACGAGTTCCGGACCGTGTGGCCGGACTCGGGGTCCTCGACCAGCCGGGCGCCGGGAATCCGCTCCGCCACGAGCCGCGACGCAGCGGGCGGCACGACCCGGTCGCCCCCGCCAACCAGGACGAGGGTCGGGACGTGGATCTCGCCCAATCGATCGGTGACGAACGACGACGGGTCGAGCGTGGCGCGCAGCTCGGCGAGGAACCGCTCTGGCGTCCCGGGCCGCGGCTGGAGGGCGGCCGCGGCGGCGAACGAACCCGCCGCCGGAGCGTCGGATCCCATCCCGCCTGGCTTCAGCTGCTCGGCCTGCAGTGAGAACAACGTGCCCCAGTCGCGACGCTCCCCGAGGTCGATCCACTCCTGCATCCGCCCGGTCATGGCGGAATCGGGCCGTGTTTCCGAGGCGCTCGCCGCCAGCACGAGGCGGCTCACCAGCTCCGGCCGGTCGACGGTGAGCCACAGGGAGATGCGCCCGCCTCCCGATTCGGCCTCGATCGCGACCGGACCGCCCAAATCGGTCACGGCAACCGCCACCGCTTGACCCGACGCCCGCGGATGGAGCATGGCCAGCGCATCGGCCGGGTCGTCGGGGATCGGCCGGCCGACGATCGTGACCGGACGGGCCTGGGCGCGGCCCGCCCATCGGCGCAGGTGAACCGATTCGGCGCCGGCCAGCAGGCGCAGGCCGGTCTCGACGCCGCCCACCACGACCAGGGGCCGGCCGGGGCCGCCGGGGATCCGGAGGCGCTCGACCCGACCGCCGGGGAGGGGCAGCTCCTCGACCCGTGGCGCCTCGGTCATGGCCGCATTGTGGCTGCTAGCATCCGGCCCATGATCACCCGCACGGACGTCGAGAAGGTCGCCGAGCTCGCCCGCCTGCACCTGACCGATGCCGAGCTCGACCAGCTCGAGGGCCAGCTGTCCCGGATCCTCGAGGCGATCGAGGTCCTGCGCGACGTCGACACGAGCCAGGTCGGCCCGACGGCCAGCGTCCTGAACATCGAGAACGTCATGCGCGACGACCTGCCGGAGGACGGGATCGGGCGCGAGGCCGCGCTGGCGAACGCGCCGCTCCGCGACGGCGACCACCTCCAGGTCCCGCTGGTCCTGAAGGAAGGCCGGTGACCCTGCCACTGGCGGACCGGCCTCTCAGCGAGGTCATTCCGCTGCTCGAGGCCGGCGAGGTGTCGAGCCGCGAGCTGGTGGAGGCCTGCCTGGTCCGGATCGAGCGGGACGCCGTTCGGCTGAACACGTTCCTGTCCCTCGGCCCGGAGCAGGCGCTGGCCGAGGCCGACGTCGCCGACCAGGCGCGCCGGGACGGGGTGCGGGCCCCGCTCCTCGGGATCCCGTACGCGCTGAAGGACATCTTCGTGACCCGTGCCCTCGACGACGAGGGCGAGCCCAACGGCGGGCTGCCGACGACCGCCGGGTCGCAGATTCTGGCCGGCTACCGATCTCCGTACGCGAGCGACGCCGAGGACCGGATGCGGGCCGCCGGCGCCGTGCTGCTGGGCAAGACGAACCTCGACGAGTTCGCGATGGGCTCCTCGAACGAGAACAGCGCCTACGGGCCGGTCCACAACCCGTGGGACGAGTCGCTCGTCCCAGGCGGCTCGAGCGGCGGGTCGGCGGTGGCGGTGGCGTCAGGCCAGGCGTTCTTCGCCACCGGGACCGATACCGGCGGCTCGATCCGCCAGCCGGCTGCCCTCAGCGGGGTGGTCGGGATGAAGCCGACTTACGGCCGGGTGAGCCGATACGGGATGGTTGCGTTTGCCTCGTCGCTCGACTGCGGCGGCCCGCTCGCACGGTCGGTGCGCGACGCGGCGCTCATCCTGAACTCGCTGGCCGGCCACGACCCGCGCGACGCGACGAACCTCGACCTGCCGGTGCCCGACTACGTGGCCGCCCTCGACGGCGAGGTC
>DATBLJ010000036.1:0-3303 GCA_036555375.1 Candidatus Limnocylindria bacterium | reverse complement strand
GTCGCGCTCGACGATCTCGACCACGACGTCAAAGGTTGGCGGCGCCTTCCGCTCGAGCACGCTCTTCTGGGTCCCGCGGCGCCGTGCCTCCTCGTCGCCGAGGGTCACGGTCTGGATCCCGCCGATCAGGTCCGACAGGGTCGGGTTCAGCATCAGGTTGTCGAGCGTGTTGCCGTGGGCGGTGCCGACCAGCTGGACGCCCCGCTCGGCGATCGTCCGGGCAGCGGCTGCCTCGAGCTCGGTCCCGATCTCGTCGATGACGATGACCTCGGGCATGTGGTTCTCGACCGCCTCGATCATCACCGCGTGCTGCTCGGTCGGGGTCCGGACCTGCATCCGCCGGGCGTCGCCGATCCCCGGGTGCGGGATGTCGCCGTCGCCGGCGATCTCGTTGCTCGTGTCCACGACCACCACCCGCTTCCCGAGGTCGTCGGCCAGGACCCGGGCGACCTCCCGGAGCATCGTCGTCTTGCCCACGCCCGGCCGGCCCAGGATCAGGATCGACTGCCCCGACTCGGCGATGTCCCGGATGATGTCGATCGTCCCGAACACGGCCCGCCCGATCCGGCAGGTCAGGCCCACCACCTTGCCGGCGCGGTTCCGGATGGCGCTGATCCGATGGAGGGTCCGCTCGATCCCGGCACGGTTGTCGTCCCCGAACGCGCCGATGTGGTCCACCACGAAGCCGATGTCGACCTCGGTCACCTCACGCTCGAGGAGCACCTCCTCACCATGGGTGAAGCGGGCCTCCGGGCGGCGCCCGAGGTCGAGCACGATCTCGAGCAGGTCCTCGCGCGAGCCGAGGGCGCGCACCCGCTCGACGATCTCCGGCGGCAGCGCCTCGAGCAGGTCGTCGAGGTCGTCGGTGGAAGCGAGACGGGCCACGCGATCCTCCAGGTTCCGTCGCACTCAGTTGACGGCCGGCACGAGCGCCGGCTGGCGGACCAGGGCCCGGACCTCGCGGACGAGGAGCGTCACCCGGCCGACCGGGACGAACCCGACGCTCGACGCGGCGGACAACCCGGCCGCCTCGTAGGTTCGCACCGGGGCGAGGATCCCGGCCGCCATCGCGTCCGCCGGCAGCCGGCCGAGGGCCGCGGCGAGGAGCCCCTCCCCGTCGGTGCCGTCACGGACCAGGAAGCGGAGGTAGTGCGGCCCGACCTTGCTGGCCCCGTGCTGGACAAACCCGGCGGCCCGCTGGTCGGCGGCGGTCAGCCAGGCCGACACCGCCCCGAAATGGAGAATCGGGTTCAGGCTCGAGCGCGGGACGATGGCCTCGTGGCCGACCGACTCCCAGTCGGCGGCGTGGTAGTCCTCGACCCGGGCGATGGCCGGCGGCGTGCAGTGGGTCCACAGGTCGAACAGGTGCCACGCGTCGGGCGCGCCGGCCGGCTGGAGCGTGACCTCAGTCGGCGTGGCGCCTTTCCGGGCCGCCGAGCGGCGTCGCCGGCGAAGGAACCCGCCGCCCCGGCGTCCCGGGACCTCGGGCTGGCGGTAGAGGATCTCTTCCTGGGCGTACGCCATGAAGCCGGCCATCCCGAACAGGGTCAGGTTCTCGTGGACGTCGGCGCAGGCGACGTGGTAGCGGGCCACGTTCCGCCGAGCGCCCTCGTCGATGAGCCCCTCGAGCAGGGCCCAGCGGACCTCGCCGGCCATCGGCCCTTCGGCTGCGTCGAGCTCGATGATCACCCAGTCCTCGCGGTGGGGCTCGGTGATCGCCCGGCACGACCCGAGGAGCTCGCCATCCGCCTCGGCCACCAGGTGGACCGATGCCGGCCGCAGCGGCAGCCAGGACGGGATGAGGGTGGACAGCTCGATCCCGGGCGATTCCGTGGGGGCCGGCACGCCGAGGCTGCGCCGATAGGCGTCGGCCGCGGCATGGACCTGGCCCGACAGGTCGGCCAGGGCCTGGCGGTCGGTCAGGCGCGCGGTCCGGACCACGCCCACCTCGTTGGCCACGGTCGTCATGCCGGCGTCCCCGCCCCGATGAGCTCGACGAGGGCCCGGTGGAACCGGCGGTCGCCGGTCAGCTCGGGATGGAAGGCGGTGGCCAACAGCCGGCCCTCGCGGACCGCCACGACGCGCCCCAGGTGGTCGGTGGCCAGGACCTCGACGCCGGGTCCGACGTCGCTGACGACGGGAGCCCGGATGAAGACTGCGTGGAGCGGCTCCTCGCCGAGGGCGGGCACCTCGAGATCGGCCTCGAACGAGTCCAGCTGGCGCCCGTAGGCGTTTCGGCGGACCTCGATGTCGAGGAGCGGGAAGACCGGGTTGTCGCCGTCCGCGATCCGGCGGGCCAGCAGGATCATCCCGGCGCAGGTACCCCACATCGGCGCACCTGATGCGGCCAGGTTGAGGATGGGCTCGCCGAGGCCGTAGGCGTCGATCAGGCGCCGCATGGCGGTGGACTCGCCGCCGGGCAGGATCAGGGCCTCGACGCCCGCCAGGTCGCGCGGCAGGCGAACCTCGACCGGCTCGGCGCCCACGTCACGCAGGGCGGCGGCGTGCTCGGCCACGTCGCCCTGGACCGCGAGGATGCCGACCCGTGGTCGGCGGGCGGCGTCTACCAACCCCGGACGGCCAGACGCTCCTGGTCGGGGATCTCGGTCAGCTCCAGGCCCCGCATCGGCTCGCCAAGACCGGCGCTGACCTCCGCCAGGATCTCCGGGTTGTCGTAATGGGTCGTGGCCTTGACGATCGCCTTCGCGAACCGCTCGGGGCTCTCCGACTTGAAGATCCCGCTCCCGACGAAGACGGCCTCAGCCCCGAGCTGGCGCATCAGGGCGGCGTCGGCCGGGGTGGCGACCCCGCCGGCCGAGAAGTTCGGCACCGGCAGCTCGCCCAGCTCGTGGACCTGGCGGACGACGTCGACCGGGGCGCGGAGCTCCTTGGCGGCGCTGAACAGCTCGTCCTCGCGCATCGACCGGAGCTGGGCGATCCCCGACCGCACGGCCCGCATGTGGCGGACCGCCTCGACGATGTTGCCGGTACCGGCCTCGCCTTTGGTCCGGATCATGGCCGCGCCCTCACCGATCCGGCGGAGGGCCTCCCCGAGGTCCCGGCAGCCGCACACGAACGGGACAGCGAACTGGTGCTTGTCGATGTGGTGCGCCTCGTCGGCCGGGGTCAGGACCTCCGACTCGTCGATGTAGTCGACTTCGAGGGACTGGAGGATCTGGGCCTCGACGAAGTGCCCGATTCGGCACTTGGCCATGACCGGGATGGTCGTCGCGGCCTTGATCTCCTCGATGAGCTTGGGATCGCTCATCCGAGCCACGCCGCCGTGCTTGCGGATGTCGGACG
>DATBLJ010000032.1:0-10479 GCA_036555375.1 Candidatus Limnocylindria bacterium | reverse complement strand
TCCACCTCGAGGCCGGCGAGGACGAGGGCACCGTCGTCCGGGTTCGGCTGCCCGCCGAGCCGATCCCGACCGGCGAGGCCTGACCCGAGTCATGGCCGTCGAGTGGGTCCAGGTGCGCAATCCGGCTCGAGGATCGGTCCTCGCCGAACGCTGCCGGATGGCGCGCTCGATGCGGGACCGAACCGTCGGCCTGCTCGGGACGTCAGGCCTTGGGGCCGGCGAAGGGCTGTGGATCGAGCGCTCGCCGTCGATCCACATGTTCTTCATGCGCTACCCGATCGACGCGGTGTTCGTCGACGCCGATGACCGGGTCGTGCGCATCGTCGAGCACCTCCGACCCTGGCGGATCGTGGCCTGGGTGCGCGGCGCACGGGACTGCATCGAGCTGCCGGCCGACTCGGTGCGCGGCACCGCGACCCAGGTCGGGGACCAGCTGAGCCGCGAGCCCGCGTAAGCCGGTCGTAGCCCCGCAGTAACCCGCTGTCGGCGAGGCTGGCGCATGGGACTCCTCGACCTGGTGCTGCCGCCGGCGTGCGGCGGATGCGGGACCTACGGGACCGCGCTGTGCCGTGCGTGCCGAGAGCGGATGCGCCCGCTGTCACGCGCCGAGGATCGGTTCTTCGCCCCGGATCCGGCCGCCGTGGTCGGCGAGGCGTTCGTGGTCGCCCTGGCCGCCTTCGCCCACCGCGATGAGACGCAGCGCCTCCTCCGCCGCCTGAAGTACGGCGGTGGCCGGCGGTTGGCCGATCCACTGGCAGCCGGTGCACTGCCGGCATTCCGGCGGTTGCTGGCCACCTCGGGCCCGGCACCACTCGTCCCGGTGCCGCTCCACCGCGCGCGGGAACGGGAGCGCGGCTTCAACCAGGCCCACCTGGTGGCCGTGGCGCTCGCCCGTGGGACCGGTCTGCCCATCTGGCCGGCCCTGGTCCGCGAACGGGCCACCGTTCGGCAGCACGGCCTCGATCGAGCGACCCGGATGCGCAACCTGCGGGATGCGATGGCCCTCCGCCCGCCACCCGGACCCATGCCCGAGGCGGTCATCCTCGTCGACGACATCCTGACAACGGGCGCCACGTTCGAGGCATGCGGCGCCATCCTGCGGACCGCCGGCGTGGTGCGGGTCTACGGGTTCGCCGTCGCCCGGGAGGTCTGAGGCTCGATGCGGGAGGCAGGTGGTACGGTAGGGGCGACCGCGACCCGGGAGACCGGCTGTGCAGACCACGCTTCACGCCCGTCACCTCGAGCTCGACGATCGGCTCCGAAGCCGGATCGAGCGCAAGCTCCAGCGCCTGGATCGGATCGCCGATCCCGCGGCACACGCCACGGTCGAGCTCACCGCCAAGGCCTCGCGTGCCGCCGATGCGGCGCACGTCGCGGCCATCACCCTGGTCACCCGTGCGGCGACGGTGCGGTCCACCTCGTCCGGTGCGACGCCCATGGCGGCCATCGACGCGGTCGTCGACAAGCTCGAGCGCCAGCTCGTCCAGGCCAAGGAGCGGGTCCGCGCCAGCCGCCGGACGGCGACCGACGCCACCCCAGTCCCGGCCCTGGATGCGGGGACGCCGGTGGAAGCGACCGAGCAACATGACGTGGTCGAGATCACGCGGCTCGACATGGTGCCGATGTTCCCCGAGGACGCGATCAGCCGGATGGATGAGCTCGACCACGCGTTCTTCGTGTTCCTCAACGCGAAGACCAACCGGGTGAGCGTGGTCTACCGCCGCGCCAACGGGGGGCACGGCCTGATCGACCCGCGGGTGGCTCGCTAGGACCCGGGTGAGCCGGTGAGCAACGGCAGGAGCAGCAGGACGGCGACGATCCCGATCAGGGCAATGAAGAACACGAGGAGCCCGATCGTGAGCAGGTCCGGACCGGGGCGGGCGTCGCCCGGGGTCGCCGTCGAGTCGTCCGGGGCGGTGTCGCGATCGTCCACGGCGACACGCTAGCAGACGGGCGTCGGCCCGAGGGGGTCAGCTCCCGGTGCGCACCTTCGCGGAGGTCGGGGTGGCGTCCCCGTTCTGGCCGGCGTGCGCCCCGCCGTTCGTCATGTCCGGTCGCAGGCGGCGTGACCGGACCGCGATGTACGCCTGCATGAGCTCACGGACATCGGTCTCGGTCAGGAGATCATCGCCCCGCAGGGCGTACTCGACCCGGCTGGTGGGCATCATCTGGCGGGCGGCCAGGCCGGCGAAGTAGCTCGGGCCCTCGGACTCGTCCTGGATCTCGCGCAGGCCGCGGGCGAGCTTGGTCGCGGTGCCGAGCGACGGCATCCGATCCCCCTTGATGAGCCGGGAGATGGTCGAGTGATCGACCCCCGACTGGAGGGCCAGCTGACGCTGGCTCATCTTCTTTTCCTTCAGCTGGCCGCGGAGCCAGCTGTTGAAGGATCGCGGCGTCTGGAGCGTCATGCACGAGGCTCGTACGGCGCTGCCACCCACGAACGCGGGTGGTGCGTGCGCGCACCCACAGCATCCCCTCCGAGGCCCGGAGCCTCAATGGGACGAAGGTACCTTGCTCAGGTGCCGGTCAGTGGCTCCTGGGCGGGTGGGTTGCCCAGGCCGGCCCGGTGGGCGCGCCGGACGAGCGGGCTGCGCACGTAATCGAGGCCGCCAAGGATGACCACGCTGACGATCGAGATCGCCCGGTCGGTGAGCGCGACGGCGACCGCGGACTCGGGGGGCACGCCGTACAGCGACAGGGCGGCGACCATCCCGGCTTCGACGAAGCCGATCCCGGCCGGGGTCAGCGGGATAGCGGTCAGCAGGGCGGCGACCAGGGCGACGAACACGGCGGCGGAGATGCCGAGCTGGACGTCCGGCAGGTTCAGGGCCTTGATGACGAAGAACACCCGAAGCCCTTCGGCGAGCCAGATGACGACGGTCATGGAGCCGATCACGCTCACCGAGCGGGGCGTGAGGGCGGCCGTGCTCCCCTCCCGGAAGCGGGCGTAGAAGCCGGCGGCCCGGCCGGGCAGGAAGCGTTCCAGATGCTGCCCGGCGAATCGGAGCACGAGCAGCAGGGCCAGCAGGAGGGCGACCAGCAGGAAGGCCGCGACGAAGATGAAGTCGACCTCCGGCCGCTGGCGGCCCCGGAAGCTCCAGAACCCGGCGGCCAGGGCCAGGCCGAAGATGATCACGATGTCGGCAATCCGCTCGACGAAGATGGTGCCCACCGTCCGGGACGCGGAGCCGCCGAAGTTGCCCTTCAGCAGGTAGGCCCGATACAGGTCGCCCAGCTTGGCCGGGACGAGACAGTTCACGAACCAGGACAGGAAGAGGATCTCGGTGGCAACCCAGTAGCGGATGTGGGTCCCGACCTTGCGGAGGATGTACCACCACCGGCCGCCGCGGATCGGGAAGGTCAGGTAGTAGACGACCAGGGCGGCCAGCAGGAGCGTCGGGTCGGCGCCGCGGATGAGGTCGATCGTGGCTCCGAAGTCGATCCCCAGCACGACCCGGAACAGGAGGAACAGGAGCAGGACGGCGAAGACGAGCGACCCGATCGTGCGGACGTTCAGGAAGCGGCGGGTCAGTGAGACCTCGCTCTCGGGGATCGCCTCACCGGCCGGCGAGCCGAGGAACTCGGTCGCCTCGTAGACCGCGTTGTGTGCGCGCTCCTCGTCCGGGCGGAGGGACGGCTCCGGAGGACGCTCGGCGGTCACTGATCCTGCCCGGTCTGGCGGCCGATCCACTTCGAGGCCACGGCCCAGCGGGTGCCGAGGTGCACGAGCTTCGTCGTCCGGCTGCCGTGCCACTCGTTGGCGGCGAGTGCAGCCTTCAGCTCGGCGGCGGTGGTGAAGGTGGGGAGCGCGTTGAAGCTCATCGCCACCTCCATCCCGGTGTGCGAGTCGGAACAGGCCACGCCCGGGATCCCGAACCTGGCGGCGAACGCGGCCGCGTCCTCGTTGTGGCGGCCCAGGGTGACTCGGCTGTTGAAGACTTCGAGCATGTCGATCCGGTCGCTGGCGCCGAGCCGCTCGAGCGCGTCGGCGGTGATGTGGGAGCGTCGGAACGGATCGTAGGGATGCGGGACCGACACCAGGCCACCCTGCTCGTGGATCGCGTCGGCGGTCGCCTCGGCGGTCAGGTCGCGCGGGATCGTCTCCTGGATGAAGACGGCGACGATCTCGCCATCGGCGCTCGACACCTCCTCACCGAGGATCACCGTGAGCCGGTCGTCCATGCCCATCTCGGCGGCACGGGCGCGGACCGCGACCGATCCATCGATCGTGTTGTGATCGGTGACCGCCACGTGGGTCAGCCCCCGTTCCACCGCGAGCGTGATGAACCGGTCTTCCTCGAGGCGCGAATCCGGGCTGTGGCGGGTGTGGCAGTGGAAATCGGCAAAGGCCAGCGTCCGGGAGTCTCCGGTGCTGGTCTCCTCGCGGACCGCGGCCTGGATCGCGACGGCAGTGGTCACGAGCTCACCAGGCTCTTCCGGTACGTCGCGAACTGCTCGAGCGCCCGCCCGGTCCCCACCGCGACCGAGTTCAGGGCGTTCTCGGCGACGTGGCACGGGATCCCGGTGACCTGGGTGAGCAGGGCGTCGAGGTTGCGGAGGAGGCTGCCGCCGCCGGACATGACCATGCCCTTGTCGATGATGTCGCTGGCCAGCTCGGGTGGCGTCTGTTCGAGGACGCTCCGCACGGCGGAGATGATCTGCTGCAGCGGCTGCTCGATCGCCTCGGTCACCTCGCCGCTGGTCAGCGGGATCGTGCGCGGCAGGCCGGCGATCAGGTCGCGGCCCTTGACCTCCATCGTCAGCGGCTCGTCGAGCGGCAGCGCGGAGCCGATCCGGATCTTCACCTCCTCGGCGGTCCGCTCGCCGATCATCAGGTTGTACTTGCGCCGGATGTGGCTGGCGATCGCCTCGTCGAATCGGTTCCCGCCGACGCGGACCGAGTCCGAGATGACGATTCCGCCCAGGGCGATGACCGCCACCTCGGTCGTGCCCCCGCCGATGTCGATGATCATGTTGCCGGACGGCCCGCTGATCGGGACGTTGGCGCCGATGGCCGCGGCCAGGGGCTCCTCGATCAGGAACGCGTCGCGGGCACCTGCCTTGAGCGCGGCGTCACGCACCGCGCGCTTCTCGACGCTCGTCACGCCCGAGGGCACGCTGATCATCACGTCGGGGCGGAACAGCCGTACCCGGGCGACCTTGTTGATCACGTAGTGAAGCATGGCCTCAGTGATGAGGTAGTCGGCAATGACCCCATCGCGCATCGGCCGGATAGCCCGAACGTTTCCCGGCGTCCGGCCGATCATCTCGCGGGCCTCCTCGCCGACCGCGACCAGGCGGTTCTCGTCCTCGGAAATGGCGACCACCGAGGGCTCGTTGAGGACCACGCCCTTGCCCTGGACGTAGACAAGGATGTTGGCGGTCCCGAGGTCAATGCCGATCTTCATGCGCCGCCGATCGAAGCGAGGGGGTGGGTCGGGAGTATATCGGCCGGCCCGACGGACTCAGTCCGCCACCCGCCCGATCCGCGCGCCGAGCGCCAGGAGCTTCGACTCGAAAGCCTCGTAGCCCCGGTCGACGTGCTCGACGCCGGAGATCGTCGAGGTGCCCTCGGCCGCCAGGGCGGCCAGGACGAGGGTCGCGCCGGCCCGCAGGTCGGGAATCTGGACCGTCCGGCCATGGAGCGGGGTGGGGCCGACGATGCGGGCGTGGGTCGCGTCCGAGATCTCGATCTCGGCCCCCATCTTCGCCAGCTCGGCGATGTACTCGAGCCGGTCGGAGTAGATCGTCTCGTGGATCGCACTCTCCCCGGCCGCCTGGGTCATGAGCACCGCCAGCGGGGCCTGGAGGTCGGTCGCCAGCCCGGGGTAGGCGGCCGTCTCGATGGCGATTGGGCGATAGCTGCCCGGCGAGCCGCCCCGGACCCGGAGGCCCGTGTCCCCGTTGGCGGCGAACGGCTCGTGGTCGACGCCCATCCCGACCAGGACGTCGTTGAACGCGCCCAGGTGGGCGGGGTCCACCCCGCCGATGCTGACCTCTCCCCCGGTGGCGGCCGCGGCCACGGCGAACGTTCCGGCCTCGATCCGGTCACCGATCACGGCGTGCTCGACGCCCGACAGGCTCGTCCCACCCTCGACCTCGAGGACGTGGGGCGCGGTCCGGGCAATGCGGGCCCCCATCGCGGTCAGCATCGCCACCAGGTCGTCGACCTCCGGCTCCTGGGCGGCGTTCTCGATGACCGTCGTGCCCTCGGCGAGGCACGCGGCCAGCATCGCGTTCTCGGTGCCCATCACGGTCACGTACGGGAACGCGATCCGCCCCCCGCGGAGCCGATCGGCACGGGCGAAGTAGTAGCCGTTGCGGTACTCGATCTCCGCGCCCAGCGCGCGCATGGCGTCGACGTGGAGGTTCACCGGGCGACGGCCGATCCGGTCGCCCCCGGGGTTGCTGATGATCACGCGCCCATGGCGGGCCAGCAGCGGGCCGAGCAGGATGAACGAGGACCGCATCTTCATCGCCGCCTCGAGCGGCACGAAGAGCCACTCGGGGCCGCGGGCGCGCAGCTCGAGCGTGTGCTCGTCGACATCGGTCCAGGCGAAGCCGATGTCGGCCATCGTCTCGCGCATGATCGCGACGTCGCTGATGCGCGGGACGTTGCGCAGCACGACCGGCTCATCGGTCAGGATCGCGGCGGCCATCATCTTCAGGACGGCGTTCTTGGCCCCCGCGACCCGGACCGTGCCACGCAGCGGGACGCCACCCTCGATCACGAAGCGATCCATGCGTCGGCCCTAGGCGGGCCACGCCTCCTTCCATTCGTGGCCACCGAGGTGGTGGCCGTCGCACAGGCCCAGCCGCCCACCCATGTGGCGGGAGGGCAGCAAAGGCTGCATGCCCTCCTCGACGCCGGTCGGCTGGCGGTTGCAGAGCATGTACCGATGCTCACGCAGCCATTCGTAGAGGTGGGCGCTCGAGCAGAACGCGAAACGACGGGTGAAGTTCGGGTTGCCCACGAGATCAGGCCCACCGGACAGGCCGATCGGTCCGCTCTCGCGGACGATCTCGATCCGGACCGGCAGTGCGCCCGACCGGGCGCCGCACATCTCGCAGCTCAACACGGGATCGAGCTGCTCAACCGAGGTAGTGGTCGCCGTCGTCCTCGCGGTGACGGGCGACGAACTCGGGATCGAGGTTGGGATCCGAGCCTGGTGGGGAGCCGCGATGCGGCTTGAAGTCGACCGGGCAGATGAATGGGTACTCGCGGCTGATCTTCCGGTACTCCTGCATCCGGCGGAACGGCTTCTGCGGCTCGCTCGTCACCGCCGCAGCGTAGATCAGCTCCGGTTCCCGCGTCGCGTTGCGATCCGCTCGCGCATCAGCGCCGTCTGGAGGGCCGCCCGGACGCGCGCCAGGTCCACCGGGTCGTGGACCTCGGCGAGGTCCGCCTCGGCCCGCTTGCGCGCCTCGGCGGCCGCGGCCGCGTCCAACGCGTCGGAGTGCTCGGCAACGAGGGCCATCACGACCACCTTGTCCGGTCGGACTTCGACGAAGCCGCCGCTGATGAGCATGAACTGGCTCGTCCCGGCGCGGCGGATCCGCAGTTCGCCCACCCCCAGGGCGGTGACCAGCGGGGTGTGGTGAGGCAGGATGCCGAGCTCGCCCTCGATGCCGGGCACGACGACCATGTCGACGTCGTCGGTGAAGACCCGGCCGTCGGGCGAGACGACCTCCAGGCGGAGCGTCATCCGGCAACCGCCATCTGCTCGGCCTGCGCCACGGCCTCGTCGATCGAGCCGACCATGTAGAACGCCTGCTCGGGCAGCTGATCGTGCTTGCCATCCAGGATCTCGCGGAAGCCCCGGACGGTCTCCTTGCGCTCGACGTACTTGCCCTCGCGGCCGGTGAACTGGGCGGCGACGAACATCGGCTGGCTCATGTAGCGCTGGAGGCGTCGTGCGCGGGACACGGTGATCTTGTCCTCCTCGGACAGCTCGTCCATGCCGAGGATGGCGATGATGTCCTGGAGGTCCTTGTAGCGCTGCAGCGTCTGCTGGACCTCGCGGGCCACCTGGAAGTGCTCCTCCCCCACGACCCGTGGGTCGAGCACGGTCGAGGTGCTGGTCAGCGGGTCGACGGCTGGGTAGATCCCCAGCTCCACGATCGAACGCTCGAGGCGGATCGTCGAGTCGAGATGGCCGAAGGTCGTCGCCGGCGCCGGATCGGTGTAGTCGTCGGCCGGCACGAAGATCGCCTGGAGCGAGGTGATCGAGCCCTTCTTCGTCGAGGTGATCCGCTCCTGGAGGTCACCCATCTCGGTCGCCAGGGTCGGCTGGTAGCCCACCGCCGATGGCATCCGGCCGAGCAGCGCGGACACCTCGGAGCCGGCCTGCGTGAAGCGGAAGATGTTGTCGATGAACAGGAGGATGTCCCGGCCTTCGACGTCGCGGAAGTACTCGGCCATGGTCAGGCCGGTCAGGGCGACCCGCTGCCGGGCGCCGGGCGGCTCGTTCATCTGGCCGAAGACCATGACGGTCTTGTCGATGACGCCCGACTCGCGCATCTCGCCGATGAGGTCGTTCCCTTCGCGCGAGCGCTCGCCAACGCCGGCGAACACCGAGTAGCCGCCGTGCTCGGCGGCGATGTTCCGGATGAGCTCCTGGATGATGACCGTCTTGCCGACGCCGGCCCCGCCGAAGACGCCGACCTTGCCGCCGCGCTTGAACGGGGCAATCAGGTCGATGACCTTGATCCCGGTCTCGAAGACGTTGGCTTCGGTCTCCATGTCCTCGAAGCCCGGCGCCGCGCGATGGATGGGCAGGCTCTGCTCCGACTCGACCGGGCCCTTGCCATCGATCGGGTGACCGAGCACGTCGAACACCCGGCCAAGGGTCGGCTCCCCGACCGGCACCGTGATCGCGTGGCCGGTATCGACCGCGTCCACGCCACGCGCCAGGCCGTCGGTCGAGGACATGGCCACCGCGCGCACCCAGTTGTTGCCGAGGTGCTGCTGGACCTCGACCGTCAGCTCGCCGATCTCGAGGGCGTTGTAGATCTCGGGCAGCTCGCCCGCGGGGAATTCGACGTCGACCACGGGTCCCGTGATCTGGATCACCTTGCCGGTGGCCATCGGTTCAGTCTGCTCCTTCTGGGATCTGGCTCAGCTCGCCTGGGCCTCGGCCCCGGAGACGATCTCGATCATCTCCCGGGTGATGGTGGCCTGGCGGGTCTTGTTGTAGACGAGGGTGAGCTCACCGATGAGCTCGTGGGCGTTGTCGGTCGAGTTGCGCATCGCGATCATCCGGGCCGAGTGCTCCGAGGCAATGTTCTCGAGCACGGCGCGGTAGATGTCGACCGCCACGTAGTAGGGCAGCAGGCGTGAGAGGACGTCGGCTGACGGCTCGAAGAGGTACTCGTCGTTCCGGATCGCCTGGCCCTCGTCGAGGGTCGGCTCGTGCACCGGCAGCACGCTCTTGATGGCGGGGCGCTGGACGAGCGTGCTGACAAAGGCGCTGTAGCTGACGACGACTTCGTCGTAGGTCTCGGCCAGGAAGTCGTCGGTGACGAGCTTGGCCAGCGGCTGGACGTCCGAGAAGACGGGGCGATCCCCGAACTGCGGGAAGTGGGCGGCGATCGGGATCCCGGCCCGGCGGAGCGCGTCACGGCCCTTTCGCCCGATCGTGATGGCCGAGACCCGGACCGGCTCCCCGTCCTGGGCGCGCTCGGCGACCCAGCGCAGCGCGTTGCGGACCGCGTTCGCATTCAGCGCCCCGGCCAGGCCCCGGTCGGTGGTGATCATGACCAGCGCGATGTTCCGCACCGGGCGTCGTGCGAGCAGCGGCTCCTCGGTGTGGTCGACCGCGGCGGCGACCCGGGCCAGCACGTCGTCGAGCTCCTCCGCGAACGGGCGGGCGGCGAGGATGGCCTCCTGGGCGCGCTTCATGCGCGAGGCGGCCACCATCTCCATCGCCCGTGTGATCTGGGCGATGTTCCGGATCGAGCCGATCCGACGTCGGATGTCGCGGAGCGAGGCCATCAGGCGGTCGTCGCCTCCTCGGCCGTCTCCTCGTCGGCTGGCTCGCTCGCCGGCTCGGCGTCGGCTGGCGCATCGGTACCGGCCCGGTCATCGGCCTCGGCCGGCGCTGCGGTTTCGGCCTTCTCGTCGGTGCCGTACCCGGCGTCCCGCCGGTACGCCTCGACCGCCGCGCGGAGGGCATCCTGCGAGGCGTCGGAGATCGCCTTTTCCGAGGCGATCGCCGGCAGCAGCTTCGGGTGGTTCTGGTCGAGGAACCGGTACAGCCCGGCCTCGAACTCGCGGACCTTGGGGGTCGGCACGTCGTCGAGGTAGCCCTTGGTACCGGTCCAGATGATCGTCACCTGGCGCTCGACCGAGAGGGGCGCGAACTGCGGCTGCTTGAGGATCTCGGTCAGCTTCTCGCCACGGGTCAGCTGGTCACGGGTGGCCTTGTCGAGATCGGACGCGAACTGGGCGAAGGCCGCCAGCTCGCGGTACTGGGCGAG
>DATBLJ010000012.1:0-2726 GCA_036555375.1 Candidatus Limnocylindria bacterium | reverse complement strand
TCGGTCGAGGTGATCGAGGTGCAGGTGGCTGACCAGGACGAGGTCGATCCCCGCGTACAGGGCAGGGTCGACCGGGCGGACGACCCGGGTCAGGAAGGTCAGCCGGTCGACGAGGATCGGATCGGTCAGGATCCGCAGCCCGCCGAGCTCGACGAGCATCGTCGCGTGGCCGAGGAACGTCATCGCGGGGAGTGGCATGAGGTCAGAACCGGGAGGACGGTCGGCGGCGCGCGCGCTTCCGGGGTGTGAGGGGCCCGGGCCCCGGATCCTGGGCCAGGGTGAACACGAGGAATGGCCGATCCGGACCGAGGGTCGCGGTCAGGGTCCGGCTCCGGCGGGTGGTCGTCACCCCGGTCAACAGGTCGGTGTACCGATATGGGCGGCTGGGATCGATGCCAACGGCGGCGAGGTCGGGCCGCAGCACGGCCTGTTCGGCCCGGGTGGGCGTGACGTTGACCGCCACCCAGACCGGCTTTCGCCAGCGCTTCGGCTCCTCGGACCGCAGGTCCACCCGGCCCACCGGCAACGCCTTTCGGTAGAACAGCGTCCGCTTCCCCTTGACCGGCTCGAAGCGAAGGGTCTCCGTCCGGCGCAGGGCCGGCCAGTCGCGCCGCAGCCGGGTCAATGCGGCGAGCAGCGGCTTGAGGTTCCCGGGCGCGTCCCAGTCGCGGACGACGATCTCGTACTTCTCGCTGTTCACGTACTCCTCGGTGCGACCGATCCGGCGGTGCTCGAGGAGCTCGAACCCGGAGTAGATGCCGTAGAGGCCCGACATGGTGGCCGCCAGGACGAGTCGGCTGACGAACGTCGGTCGGCCACGCGCCAGGTAATGGGGGTTGATGTCCGGCGTGTTGGTGAAGAAGTTGCCACGGTAGTACTGCCGCATCTCGGTCAGGGTCAGCTCGGTCAGGTACACGCGCAGCGCAGCGGCCTCGGTCCGCCAGGTGAAGTAGGTGTAGGACTGGGTGAAGCCTGCCTTCGACAGGAGGCGCTGCGGCTTGTGGTAGGTGAAGGCCTCGGCCAGGAAGATCACGTCGGGGTGCTGGGCCTGGACCTCCCGAATGAGCCACGCCCAGAAGGCCACGGGCTTGGTGTGCGGGTTGTCGACCCGGAACATCCGGACGCCGCGGGCGACCCAGGTCAGGACGACGTCGCGCCAGGCGGTCCACAGCGCGGCCCGGTCGGCCGGGTTCGGGGTCAGGAAGTCGAACGGGTAGACGTCCTGGTAGCGCTTCGGCGGGTTCTCGGCGTACCGGATCGAGCCATCTGGGGCGTGGCGAAACCACTCGGGGTGCTCCCGGACCCACGGATGGTCGGGGGAGGCCTGGATCGCGAGGTCGAGCGCGACCTCCAGGCCCTGGCGCTCGGCCGCGTGCCGGAAGTGGTCGAACCCGGCCAACCCGCCGAGCTCGGGGGCGACCGCCTCGTGGCCGCCCTCGGGCGAGCCCACCGCCCACGGGCTCCCGACGTCACCCGGCTTGGACCTCTCGGCGTTGTTGCGGCCCTTGCGGTTCGTCGTCCCGATCGGGTGGATCGGCGGCAGGTAGATGACATCGAAGCCGAGCCGGGCGAGCTCGGGCAGCCGCCATTCGGCTTCGACCAGGGTGGTTGCCTGGCCCGGCTCGCGGCCCTGCGAGCGTGGGAAAAGCTCGTACCAGGCGCCGGTCGCGGCGGCGGGTCGATCCACGACGAGATCGAGCTCGCGGTCGTATCGGCTGGCCGCATGCCGATCCGGATGCCGGGCGCCGGCCGCCAGCAGCGCGGGCTCGCGGGCGATGCGGGCGGCTGCACGAGAATCGACCGCCCGGGCCAGCCGGCGTCGGGCGTTCGCCAGCAGCGCAGCATCCGCCCCCGCCCCGGCGGCCTGGGCCCGCTCGGCCGTCCGCTCGAGCAGGTGGTCGGCCTCGGCCAGCTCGATGTCGATCGCGAGCCGGCCCCGGGCCTTCCGGACCAGTCGGTCGGACCAGCTCGCCACCTCGTCGCGCCAGGCCTCGATCGTGTAGCGATGCCAGCGGTTGCGCGTCAGCCGGATGCGGCCGACGAATCGGTCATGTCGGGTCAGCCGCATCGGGATCTCACGCCATTCGGGCTCGTCGTCGGCCCGGATCAGGAACGCCGCCCCGAGCACGTCGTGCCCCTCGGCCAGGATGTCGGCGCTGACCGCCAGCCAGTCCCCGACGACCCGCTTGGCCGGGTAGCGCCCGCCGTCGAGCTCGGGGTCAACGCGTTCGATGACGATCGTGCGGGCCGTGCCGACCGCGTCCGGACCGGGCTCGGCGGCCGACGCGGCCAGGCGGCGCAGGCTGGCTCGAGTGGTCGTCATCGGCCTTCGAACCCTACCCCATCCGAACGGGTAGGCTGTGTGAACCCATGACACACCGGTCCGTGCGCCGGCCATCCCGGCATCTGGCTGTCCTCGCCGCCCTGGGGGCGCTGCTGGCGGCGTGCTCGCCGAGCGCGAGCCCCTCGCCGTCGGCTTCCCCGGCGACCCCCTCGCCGGAGCCCAGTGTCGCCGCCTCGCGCACCCCGGCTGAGACGCCCAGCCCGTCGGGCCTCGTCTCGGGGCCAGCGACGGTGGCCCTCGAGTCCTTCGCCTCGGGGGGGTTCATCACGCCGACCGCGCTGGCGAACGCGGGTGACGGTTCCGGCCGCCTGTTCGTCGTCCAGCGCACCGGCATCATCCAGGCGGTCAGCGCTGACGGGACCGTCGACTCGACGCCGTTCCT
>DATBLJ010000110.1:0-16871 GCA_036555375.1 Candidatus Limnocylindria bacterium | reverse complement strand
ACGCGTGCCCCAGCCCCTGCCCTTCGTGGGCGCCCTCGATCAGGCCCGGGACGTCGGCGAGGACCACCGAGCGCACCTCGTCCTCCCCGTCGTCGAGGGCCAGGACGCCGAGGTTGGGGGTGATCGTCGTGAACGGGTAGGCGCCGACCTCGGGTCGCGCCGCGGTGAGCGCGGCGAGGAGCGTCGACTTACCGGCGTTCGGGGCGCCGACGAAGCCGATCTCCGCGATCAGCTTCAGCTCGAGCTCGACCCAACCCTCCTCACCCGGATCACCGCGTTCGTAATGGCGTGGGGCCTGGTGGGTCGAGCTCACGAAATGGACGTTGCCCCGCCCGCCGCGCCCCCCGCGGGCGAGGACGAGCCGATCGCCGGGGGCGAGCACCTCGCCGAGCAGGTCGCCCTCGGGGTGCCGCCGGGCCACCGTCCCCGGCGGGACGACGACCGTGGCATCGATCCCGTCCCGGCCGTGAGCGCGCCGCCGGGCGCCGCGTCCGCCGCTGGTGGCCTTGACGTGCGGGGATCGGCGGAACGCGCCGAGGGTGGTCAGGCCGGCCTCGGCGACCATGATGACCGAGCCGCCCCGTCCCCCGTCGCCGCCGTCGGGTCCGCCTCGCGGGACATGCGCCTCTCGCCGCATCGACGGGGAGCCGTCCCCACCGCTGCCGGCGGTCACGTGGATGCGAACGCGGTCGGCGAACATCGTGCCCCGATCATACGGAGCGGACCCGGTCGAAACCGGCGGCGGCTAGAGGAAGCGCAGCGGGTTGACGATGACGTTGTTGACGATCACCACGAAGTGAACGTGGGGACCGGTGCACCATCCGGTGCAGCCGACGACGCCGATCTGCTGGCCGCGCACGACGCCCTGGCCGACGGTGACGAGGATCGAGCCCAGGTGGTTGTACTGGGTCACCCGGCCGTCGGAGTGGGCGATCGTGATGACCATTCCGCCGCCGTTGTTCAGCCAGCCGGCCTGGGTGACGGTGCCGGTGTCGGCGGCAACGACCTGGCCACCCGCGTTGTGGGCAATATCGAGGCCGAGGTGGCCGCTCCAGAAGTATTGCGAGACGTAGCCGCCGGGGACGGGCCAGGTCAGGGAGCCGTCGCCGTCGACGTAGCCGGTCGCGCCCGCCCAGGCCAGCGACGGGCCGACCGCGCCGGCGGCGCGGACCGGCGCCGGAGGCGGCGGCAGCATGATGGCGACCGGCATCTCCGGTGGCGGGGTGGCCTCCGCCCGAGCGTCGATCATCGACTCGTCCTCGCCCTCGACGCTGTCCTGGGACTGGACCTCCGGCTCGAGGGTGGCGGTGAAGGTCTCGTCCAGGACGGCGGCGGTCTGCTCGTTGACCGCGCCTCGAGCGGGTGCCACGACCCGGATCGACGTCCCGTCCACGTTCAGGATGCCCTGCGCGCTCAGCACGCCAACGCTGACGCAACCCGCCACCAGCGCCACGACGACGAGATGGGCAAGGCCGCGGGCAGCGGCGGCATGGCTCCGACGGCGACGGCGCACGGGCCGGGACGAGTCAACCAATAGCACTGGCTCCTGGGCAGGTCTTCGCAAACAAGACGCCGGGGGGCGATCCGGCGGGACCGCAGGGGCATCGGTCTGGCGTCGCGGCCGATCCTAGCAAGGCGGTGAAAGCCGGGTCAACCTGAGTCACGCTCCAGCCTCGAACTGGAGAGCCGGATTGCCGGTGTCCGCGAGCACCACGTCCCCGAGACCGATGGTGATCCAGGCCACGGACCGGCCATCGGCCGGCGGTGGCGGGAGGGCGACGACCAGATCGACCGATTCTCCGGGCGCCAGGGCCGGCACGGCCGCATCGAGCGGCTCGAGCATCGGTGGCCGGGCAAGATACGGCTCGTCGGTCGTGGCCCAGCCGGCGAGCAGCTGCCCGCCCCCGGGCCAGACCGCCGTCCCGGTGTTCGTGAGTCGCAGCGTGACCTCGGTCGGGTCGTCGACGACCGGCGCCCAGTACATCGGTCCCTCCCCGGGCAGCGCCGGCGGCGGAACGCCCGCCGCCCCGCCGGGAGCCAGCAGGTCGATCCGGCCGGACAGGTCGCGGGCCGCGAACCAGGCGACCAGCGCATCGGCCAGGGCATCGGCGATCGCCGCCTGGGCCTCGTCGGTGGCCAGCAGGTCGGCCTCCGCCTCGAGCGACATCGATCCGACCTCGGCGAGCACGCCGGGCATGAGGCTCCCCCGCCGCGGCTGGGCGGGATCGTCGGTCGTCGACGGCGGAGCGATGACGTAGTAGTTGACCGCGTCGATCCCGCGGTCCTGGCGCTCGTACGGCGCAAGCTCGCCGAGTGCGGACACCACCGCGCGCTGGACCTCGGTCGCCAGCCGCTCGGAGTACGGGACGCCCCAGGCCGTCTCATCGGTCCAGTAGGTCTCGGTGCCGGCGATCTCGACCACAACCCCGTTCTCGATGAACGAGTTGATATGGATGCTGAGGAGGACGTCGGGACGCGCCAGGTTGACGAGGTCGATGTGCGCGGCCAGCTCGTCGCGGGTCCGGGTCTCCGGCGGAACCGAGGGCCCGAAGCCGGCCACCCCGTCGCCGTTCACATCCCGGAACGGGTCGCCGCTGCAGCCGAGCTCGGGGTAGTCGTCGCCGGCGAGGGCCACGTCCGTGTCACGAGTCATGACGACGGTCACGCCCTCGGCCTCCAGCCGGTCGCGCAGCGCGAGCGAGATGCCGAGGGTCAGGGCCTTCTCGGAGCGCTCGATCGTGTTGTCATACGGGTTCGGAACGCCCCAGTCCAGGCAGCCGCCGTGACCGGGATCGATCGCGACCACGATCGCCGCGGGGTTCGGCGCGTACACCCGGCTGTCCGAGCCGGGCGCGGGGACGACCTGGCCGATATCGGCCGACGGCTCAGCCGAGCCGGTGGCGTCGCTGGGCGCCGACGCCGAGGGCGACGGGCTGCCCGATCCGCCACAGGCGGTGAGGACCCCCGCCAGGGCCAGGGTCAGGGCCAGGTGGGCGGGACCGGTTCGGGCGAGGCCGCGGCGCGGCCTCATCGGCCCTCGGACGCGTCGACGCTCTTCGACAGCTGGACGAGGAACTCGGAGTTGTTCTTCGTCTTGCCCAGGCGCTGGAGGAGAAGCTCGATGCCCTCGTTGGGGCCGAGCGCGCTCAGCATCCGGCGCATGGTCCAGATCATCTTCAGGGTGTTGTCGTCGAGGAGCAGCTCCTCGCGGCGGGTGCCGGAGCGGAGGACGTCCATGGCCGGGAAGATCCGCTTCTCGGACAGCTTCCGGTCGAGGGCGATCTCCATGTTGCCGGTGCCCTTGAACTCCTCGTAGATCACGTCGTCCATCCGCGACCCGGTGTCCACCAGGCAGGTGGCGATGATCGTCAGGCTGCCGCCGCCCTCGATGTTCCGCGCGGCGCCGAAGAAGCGCTTGGGCGGGTACAGGGCGACCGGGTCGACACCGCCAGAGAGGGTCTTGCCGCTCGCCGGCAGGGCGAGGTTGTAGGCCCGCGCCAGCCGGGTGATCGAGTCGAGCAGGATCACGACGTCGCGCCCGGTCTCGACCTGGCGCTTCGCGATCTCGAGGGTCATCTCGGCGACCCGGGTGTGGTTCTCGGTCGGCTCGTCGAACGTGGAGGCGTAGATCTCGCCCTCGACCGAGCGCTGCATGTCGGTGACTTCCTCGGGCCGCTCGCCGATGAGGGCGACCATGAGCAGGGCCTCGGGGTGCTTCTCGGTGATCCCGTGGGCGATGTTCTTCAGGACCGTCGTCTTGCCGGCCTTGGCCGGCGACAGGATCAGGCCACGCTGCCCCTTGCCGACCGGGGCGATGAGGTTGATCAGGCGCTGGGTGAGGTTCTTCTGGTCGGTCTCCAGGTCGAACATCTCGTCGGGGAAGACCGGCACCAGCGTGTCGAAGTGCGGGCGGCGACGGGCGACCTCGGGATCGATCCCGTTGACCGTGTCGACCCGGCCGAGGCCCCAGTACCGTTCCTGGTCCTTCGGGGGCCGGCTCTGGCCGACGACCCGGTCGCCGGTCCGCAGCCCGAAGCGCCGGACGATGCTGGAGCTGACGTAGATGTCGTCGGGGGACGGCATGACGCCGTGCCGGCGCAGGAACGCAAATCCCTCGTCCACGATCTCGAGGACGCCGCTCACCTCGCCGGCGACGGTCTCCTCGCGGTGGCTGGCCTGGGCCAGCGGGACGGCGTCCAGCAGCTTCAGGACGAGGTCGGAGTGCTCGAGGCCGTCGGCCTCGATCCCGTACTCGGTCGCCAGGTCACGGAGCTCGTCGATCGACTTCTCCTGGAGCTCGGCCAGGGTCAGGGCCGGCTCGTCCTCGGTCGCCTGCGGGTACGGACCGGCATACACCGATGCGTAGCCACCGGCGAAGTCGCGACGACGCTGGTAGTTGCCGCGCGTGCCGCCCTGGCGGCGGCCGCCACCGCCATCGGGTCGACGGCGCGGTCGTCCGCGTCGCGGCTGGCGAGGTTCGTCATTCATGGGGGAGATATCTCCGTCACGGAACAGGGGAGCGCACTGCGGGCCACATGGCCGCGTCGGGCTCCAGAAGGGGTGATCGTCGGCGTCCGGTCAGACCTTGCGGCTGCCGGCTCGGGTCGTAATGTTCGGCCCGCCGTAGCCACTCATCTCGCCGATCAGCTGCGCGCGGATCTGGCGCAGGACCGGCCGCCAATCCAGCTGATCATACCCGAGCGCGGCCACCACGTCCTCGGCCGATGGTCCCAGTCCGGCCCGCCAGGTGTCCTTCAGGAAGGCGCCCGCATCGGGCGATCGCCACCAGGTGGGACCGAACTTCGTGCGGATGGCCGCCGACACGCTGGCCTCGAACAGCCAGGCGCGCAGGTAGCGGGCCACGTACAGCCCGTCGTCGACATCGGCCAGGTAGGCAGCGTCCGGCGTCTGCACGCCCGTCAGCAGCCCGAGGAGGCCGGCGTACTCGGCCCGATGGACGGTCCAGTCTCCGCCCCGGTGCAGCCGCAGCTCGTAGAGGAGCTTGGCCGCGTAGCGGCGGAGGTAGAACAGCTTCCGGAACGCGGCGAAGTCGAGCCAGCCGGCGATCGCGTCGCGCGGCATCCGGAGCTCGGTGGCCAGCCACTCGGGCTCGACCATCAGGTACTGGAACAGGAACGCCCAGCCCTCGGTCACGCTCTCGTCGCCGACGTAGCGGTCGGCGGGTGCCAGCCGGGAGCCGATGTGGGCGAAGTGCTGGAGATGGCCCATCTCGTGGAGCGCGCCGTCGTAGTCATCGTGCCCGCCTCGCGGCTGGACGACGAAGCGGACGTCGCCCGGAACCTTGATCGGGACGCAGAACGCGCGGGGCGACTTGGCCGGCCGCGGCTCGAGGTCGAGGGTGATCCCCTTCTGGGTGTCGAGGTCGATCCCGATGCCCCGCATCGTCGTGCCGAGGACGCGGGTGAGGCGACCGAGCTCGAAGTACTGGTCCCAGCCGCGGCCGCGGAGGAGGTGGCCGAGGTCGGCGATCGTGGCGTCCCCGCCTTCGATCTCGATCAGCGCCAGGTAGCGACGGAGGGCGGCGAAGTAGACGGTCTCGGAGTCGCCGAGGAAGTCGGAGGCGCTGGCCGCCAGCCCGTCGAAGTCGAGGTCGAACGACTCGCTCATCAGGGCCGCGTAGTCGCCCGCGCCGAGCGCGCGCGCCGCGGCATGGAGGATCGTCCAGCGCTCCTCGCGCTGGCCGTTGATCGCCTCCATCGCCATCCGGTAGCGCTCGTCGAGCGCGTTCCGCTCCCCGCGGTCGCTGATGTCGGCGACCCGGATGGAGGCCTGCCGGTAGCGGATCCGCTCCCGGCGCCACACGACGATGGCGGTCGATTCCGCATTCGCGATCCGGTCGGTGATTCCCGCCACGGTTCGCTCCAGGTTGCCGCCGACCGCAAAGCCGAGCAGGCGTTTCGCCCGTCGGGCGGCTGCGTCCGACCCGCCGGCGGCGGTGCGCAGGCCCGCGATGGCCGACTCCGAGAAGAGGCCGGCGTGGCGTTCGTAGACGGTGGCCAGGTCGAGCTCGGGGCTGAAGCCCGCGAAGTTCGCGTAGTACGCCTCGCCCTGCTCGCCGGAGAAGGCTTCGACCTCGGCCTCGTACGCGGCCTGGTCAAAGGCACCGGCGGCGGGGCGTCGCGTCGACGCCCGGCGCGGGGCAGTGCGGGTCACGGCCGGGTCAGGACTCGGCGGGGCCGACGCTGCTGGCCGCCGCCGCCCGGCTGGAGGCTCGCCGCTTGCGCGGCGCCGCGGTCTCCGCCGGCTCCTCGGCCGGCGCGGTGGGCAGCCCCAGGCGGCTGGCCGCCGCGCCGATGAAGTCGCGGAACAGCGGGTGCGGCCGGTTCGGCCGGCTCTTCAGCTCGGGATGGGCCTGGGTGGCGACGAACCACGGGTGGTCGCGCAGCTCGATGAACTCGACCAGTCGCTCGTCGGGGCTCACCCCGCTCCAGCGCATGCCGGCCTCGCCGAGCCGCTCGCGGTAGCTGTTATTGACCTCGAACCGATGCCGGTGCCGCTCGTACACGACCTCCGCGCCGTAGGCGGTCCGGACGAGGCTCTCCTCGTCCAGCCGGGCCGGATACAGGCCGAGCCGCATCGTCCCGCCCTTCTCGGTGACATCGGCCTGGTCGGGCATGAGGTCGATGACCGGGTGCTCGGTGAAGACGTTGAACTCGCTGCTGTTCGCGTCGTCGGTGCCGAGCGCACTGCGCGCGAACTCGATGACGGCGCACTGGAGGCCCAGGCACAGGCCGAGGAACGGCACCTGGTTCTCGCGCGCCCAGCGGATGGCCCGGATCATGCCCTCCACGCCGCGGTAGCCGAAGCCACCCGGGACGAGCACACCGGCCACGCCTTCGAGCTCCCGCCCGACCTCGTCGGGCTCGATCCGCTCGAAGTGCTCGGCGCCGATCCAGCGGACCTTGACGTCAACCCGGTGATGGAGCGCGGCGTGCTTCAGGGCCTCGCTGACGCTGATGTAGGCGTCCGGCAGCTCGGTGTACTTGCCCACGATCGCGATCTCGACCTCCGGCCGCGGGGCACGGATGCGGGCCACCAGGTCCTGCCAGTCGGCCATGTCCGGCTCGGTGGTCGGCAGGTCCAGCTCGCGGGTGATGAGCTTGCCGAGCCCGGCGCGCTCGAGCAGGAGCGGGACCTCGTAGATGCTCCGCGCGGTGCGCAGCGGGATCACGGCGTGGACGTCGACATCGGTGAACAGGCTGACCTTGTCGAGGATGTCGTCCTCGATCGGCTCGTCGCTGCGGAGGACGATGACGTCGGGCTGGATGCCGATCCCGCGCAGCTCCTTGACCGAGTGCTGGGTGGGCTTGGTCTTCACCTCGCCGGTTGCCGATATCTGGGGCAGCCACGTGACGTGCACGTAGAGCACGTTTCGGCGGCCGACGTCCTTCCGCATCTGGCGGATGGCCTCGAGGAAGGGCAGCGACTCGATGTCGCCGACCGTCCCGCCGACCTCGACCACGACGACGCCGTGGGAGGCCAGGCCGCTGACCGCGACCGATCCGGTGCCCTCGCGAGCGACGCGGGCGATCCGCTCCTTGATCTCGTTCGTGATGTGGGGGATGACCTGGACGGTGCCCCCCAGGTAGTCGCCGCGTCGCTCCTTGGCGATCACCGCCTGGTAGACGCGGCCGGTGGTGACGTTGCTGGCCTGGGAGAGGTTCTCGTCGATGAACCGCTCGTAGTGGCCGAGGTCGAGATCGGTCTCGGCCCCGTCGTCGGTCACGAAGACCTCGCCGTGCTGGTATGGCGACATCGTGCCGGGGTCGATGTTGATGTAGGGGTCGAGCTTCAGGATCGAGACGGGAATGTCGCGCGCCTTCAGGAGCCGACCGATCGAGGCGGCGGTGATCCCCTTCCCCAGCGAGGAGGTAACGCCACCGGTTACGAAGACGTACTTCGCCATGGCTGAATCACGGGCCTGTTGCGAGAGCTGCCGGTGCGTGCGGGCCGCACGCGGGAAGGGATCGACCTTCACCTACCCGGGTCGCCATGCTACCGCATTCCGTAGGATGCCGGGGTGCTACGCGCCGCCTGGGCCGCCGTCCGGGTCATCCATCCCGCTCCCGCGCTGGCGGTCACCGCGCTCAGCGCGGCGCTGGCCACGATCCTTGCTCGCGAGGCGGGCGGCGCGGTGAACGTGGCCGCGGTGGCCCTGATCACCGCCTCGATCGGCGGTTCCCAGGTCTTCACCGGCGCGACGAACGACCTCGCCGATCAGGCCAGGGATGCCTCGCTGCGCCTCGAGAAGCCGCTCCCCGCCGGCGACCTGTCCGCGTCAGCCGCCCTGTGGATCGCGGCCGCGGGGCTCGCCGTCCAGGTCGTCACCAGCAACCGGCTCGGCCCGCTGCCCCTGCTGCTGGGTCTCGGCGCCAGCGCCTCGGCCCTGGCCTACAACCTGTGGCTGTCGCGGACGCCGCTCTCGTTCCTCCCGTACGTGATCAGCTTCGGGCTCCTGCCGCTGTGGATCGCGAGCGGGGTCGGCGTCCCGCTCGAGCGCGTCGCGCCGGCGGTCATCCTCGTGGCACCGTTCGCCGCAGCCGCCCACCTCGCGAACACGCTGCGCGATTTCGATGCCGACGCGGCGGTCGGCTCGCAGTGCCTGGCCCAGGTGCTGGGTCGGACCACCTCCCACCGGATCGCGCTCATGCTGGCGCTGGGGGTCGGGATCGGGGTGGGCCTGACCTTCGCCCTTGCCGGCCGGCTGACGGCCGTCAGCGTGGTGCTCGGCGTGCTCGGCGTGCTCGCGATCCTGCGCGGCGCGACCGGGGACGACCGGCTCTGGCCCGGGATGCTGGCGGCGGCCGTGTTCTGGACGGTGGCCTGGGGACTGGCGACGGGCTAGCCGCGCCGCCGGTGGACCGGCTGGGTCAGCCGGTCAGATCGCGTCGTCGATCTCCCAGGGCTCGTCGTCGACCTCCTCGGTCAGCTTGAGCCAGACGAACAGGCCGGCCAGCACGGTGAGGGGGACGATCACGAGCGCGGCGAGGACGGCGCCGAGCGCGATGACGATGGTCTTGATGACGTTCATGTCTGGGTCTCCGTTCCACCCGCCGACGGCGCCTCGCTGGCCGGCGATGGTGCGGCGGGAGCCGGTGCCGGCGTTGCGGACCCACGTCCGCGGTCGAGGGGTGCCGACTCGATCATAGCCACGATTTCGTCCCGGGTGAATTCGGAAAGCTGGTGGCCGACCTTGCCATGGGCACCGACGATGAAGGTCCGGACCACGAACGACCCGCCCTGCTCGAAGAAGAACACGTCGCGCGGCTGGGTGCTGTCGAGCCACTTCCCGATGATCCGGAGCGCCTGCTCGTAGAAGTTCGCGATCCCCATCTCGGCGTGGTCGGCGGCCACCGAGCCTCGCTGCTCCATGGCCTTCCCGATCAGGTCCCCGACCTGGTCATCGGTCAGCTCGTGGGTCTCCTTCGTGAACGACCCGGTCTCGGACCACTGGCCGCCCATCGACTGCTTGATGCCCTGCACGAGGAACCCGCCGTCGAGCTCCAGGAAGAGCAGCTCCTTGAGCGGCTCGCGATCGGCCCAGGAACCGACGGCGCGCAGGACCTCTTCCCAGTCCTGCCGTGGACTCCCCTCGTAGATCCGCATCTGAATCCTCCGGTCGATTCCGGTCCAGGCCCGTGGCTAGGATACCAACGCCCCCAGCGCGGAAGCCAGATCCCCGGCGGTCGCAGCATTGGCGACGATGAGGCCGATGTTGGCGCGCAGGGCGCGCCCTGCGGAGGCGGCCACGACCCGTCCCAGCAGGAACGGGGTGACGGCGGCGCCGCTGATCCCCTCGTCCTCCGCGGCGAGCAGGGCAACGCCGATCCAGGCGGTGACCTCGGCGGCCGGGATCGCGACCTCGGCCGGCGGCGGCTGGACGAACAGGATTCCGCCGGCGCCCGGGATCGACCGATGGGCGACGACGGCGCGTGCCGCTTCGTCGGCGGACTCGACCGCATGCTCGAGGACGAGGCCGCTCGTCCGCGAGTAGAAGGCCGGCAGCTCGGTCGTGCCGTAGCCGATGACCGGTACTCGACGCGACTCGAGGAGCTCCAGGGTGGCCGGCAGGTCGAGGATCGCCTTGGCGCCGCTGCAGACGACCGCGACCGGGGTGGCGGCCAGCTCGTCGATGTCGGCGCTCACGTCGAAGCTCCGCTCCGCGCCCCGGTGAACCCCGCCGATACCCCCGGTGGCCATGACCCCGACCCCCGCCGCATGGGCGATGCGCAGGGTGGCGCTGACCGTCGTCGAGGCCAGGGCGCCAGAGGCGATGAGCGGCCCCAGGTCGCGGGAGCCGGCCTTGGCGACGACGGCTCCCGGGTCGGCCAGCCGCTCGAGGAGGGCGGCGTCGGCGCCGACGACGACCCGCCCGTCGGCAATCGCCGTCGTCGCAGGGACGGCCCCGTGGTCGCGGACCGCGGTCTCGGCGGCGCGGGCGGTCTCGAGGTTGTCGGGCGCCGGAAGGCCCTGGGCGATGAGCGAGGACTCGAGGGCGACGACCGGCCGCCCCGCGGCCAGCGCCTCGCGGACTTCCTCGCCGACCGTCAGCCAGGCGCCGGTCATGCGTCGCCCTCGGCGGGGATCCGCGCCTGGGCGCCGACCAGGCCGGCGACGGCAGCCCCGGCCGTCCCCGCATCGGCCAGGACCGCCCGCAGCTCCTCGAGGGACGGCGGCCATGGCGCGCCGGCCAGGCCGAGGATCACCACGGCCGCATGCGCGTCGCCGGCGCCCGTCGCGTCGACGAGCCGGGCGGCGGGGGCGTTGACCCTGATCGAGCCGTTGATCGTCGCCGCCGCGGCGCCGGCCGGGCCATCGGTCACCACCGCCACGACCTCGAGCGAGCCGGCGAGCGAGGTCGCCAGCAGATCGGCGGACGGGACCTCGGCCGTGCCTGCACCGGTGTCGAGCACGGCGGCGGCCTCGGCGCGGTCGAACAGGACGACGTCCGGGCGCGCGGCGCGGACGGTGGGCCCGATGAGCGAGCCCTGGGCAAACGAGCCGCCGCCCACGCTGCAGCGCTGGGCCGCGCCGCGCTCGCCCGCCAGGGTCGCCAGCTCGGCGGCGCTGGCCGGATCGGCCAGCGGGTAGCCGGACAGGTGGATCCAGTCGGCATCGGCCAGGGCGGCGTCGGCCCGCGCCATCCCGTCGCCGGTCAGGTCGAGCCGGGCCCGGTCGGAGAGCATCGCCCGTTCGCCGGACTCGTCGACGAGGGCCAGGACCTGGCCGGATGCCGGGGCCCCGAGGTCGATGACCTCGACCCCCTCCTGGGCCAGCGCGGTCGCCAGGAGGATCCCGGTGGCATCGGTCCCGATCCCCGTCACGAGGCGGACCGTCGCGCCCCGGCGGGCGAGCCGCACCCCGAGATTTGCCCCCTGGCCGCCGGGACCAGCGGTGATCCGGGCCGGGCCGTCGGTTCCCGGCACGGGTCGCGTGGTGGCGCGCACGGTCACATCCCAGGTCGTGTCACCGACGACGGCCACCCGGAGGGTCACGCGATCACCGGGCGGCCAGGGTCACCACGGCTCGCGGTTGGCGAACCCGCGATCCAGGGGATGCCAGAACGCGACCGCCGGCTCGGCAAGTCGCCAGCACAGCCACACCGGCTGGCCGTCCCGCACCCCGGGGAAGTCGACCAGGCCCTGCTCGAGGTCGCGGAGCTCGACGTCGAGCGACTCGAGGTGCTCGACGAGGGCCCGCATCCCGCCGCTGATCTCGGCCATCTCGGCCTCGGAGCGGGCCAACGCATCGGCATGCGCCACGTCGCCGTTGCTCGATCCGTCGCCGCCGTGGACGGTCAGCGTCTCGACAGCGGCCTCGAGGCGCGCCTTCTCGACCGCGAGCTGGAGCAGCACGGCGCGGACCTCGGGAACGAGGGCATTTGCCTCGTCGATGGTGTACGTGCGGCGGGCCTCGGCCATCGCCGGATGGTAACCCCCTCTGCTACGATCGACGGGCCCGGTGGGCCAGCTCCGCGCCGCGACGGCGCCCCCGGTGACAGGCCCGATGCCATGGACGATGCGCTGGCCGGTCGCGGCAAGAACGACCCGGTCTCTCCCGAGGGTGAACGCCTGCTCGACGAGTGGGACGACTTCAACCTGCCGGCCTACCTCGGCAGCACGACGTTCCAGAAGCTCCCCCTGGTGACCGATGCCGCCGCGCTCGCGGCGCGGCGACCGGACGCCGTCATCCTGGGTGCGCCGCTCGATGACGGGGTGAGCCATCGGCCCGGGGCCCGGTTCGGGCCGCGGGCCATCCGGACCGCGACCTACCACGCCGGGGATATCTACTCGCTCCAGACCGGGATCAACCCGTTCGATTGGCTCGACGTCGTCGACGGCGGCGACGCGCCGGTCGTCCCCGGTCGCCTGGAGCGCGGCCACGCGGTCATTCGCGCCCGCGTCCTCGAGATCGCTCGGACCGGGGCCATCCCGATCGTGCTCGGCGGCGACCACTCGATCACCTACCCCTCGGCGAGCGCCGTGGCCGAGGCGGTCGCGCCCCGTCGGCTCGGCATCGTCCACTTCGACGCCCACGCGGACACCGGGGACAACACCTGGGGCAACCTCCTGTCCCACGGGACACCGATGCGGCGCCTGATCGAGTCGGGCGCGGTGTCGGGCCGGAATTTCATCCAGGTCGGGTTGCGCGGCTACTGGCCGCCGGCGGAGACGCTGGCCTGGATGCGCGACAAGGAAATGCGCTGGCACCTGATGACCGAGATCGAGTCACGTGGCGCCGAAGCGGTGGTGGCGGACGCGATCAGCGAAGCACTCGACGGGCCGGAGGTGGTCTACCTGTCGGTCGACATCGACGTCATCGACCCGGGCATGGCACCCGGGACCGGCACGCCGGAGCCGGGCGGCCTGCTGACCCGCGAGCTCCTGCGGGCCGTGCGCCAGGTGGCCGGTGCCGTCGAGCTGGTCGGGATGGACGTCGTCGAGGTCGCGCCCGCGTACGACGTGGCCGAGGTGACGGCCGCCGCCGCCCATCGGTCCGTGCTCGAGGCGCTCAGCGCGCTGGCCGCGCGGCGCCGTGAGCGGGGAGACGCGCCCCGCCCGACCCTGCGCTAGGAGTTCGGGCGGCTATTCGACCGTGAACTCGGTGGTCGCCGCCGGCTCACCGTTGCGGGTGGCCTCGACGTCGTAGTCGCCCGGCGCGAAGCCGCCGAACTGGAAATAGGTGTAGCCGGCGCAGTCGGTGTTGCTGCCGCAGAACGAGAGCGGAATGCTGCCCTGGTCGGCAACCGCACCGCCGCTGTCGCGCACGGTGACCGCGATCGTGTCACTCGGCTGTGCGTGGCGGAAGCTGACGAGGATCCACACGCTCCCGTCGTTGACCGCGCCGCTGTTGTCGCAGGTCGAGCCGGAGGGCTGCTCCTCGCACGGTTCGGCCCGGGCAATGAACCCGTCCGCCGGCGGAACCGGAGTCGGCGTCGGCTGGGCCGAAGACGGCGGCGTGCTGGGTGCCGCCGAGGCGCTGGCTGATGCCTCCGGGGTCGGCTCAGGAGTGGGGGTGCTGACCGCGGCCGATGGCGTCGGCGAGGCCTGCCCGGTCTCCCCGTCGAACACGCCGCCGAGGATGGCGCCGCCCAGCAGGGCCAGGACGCCCAGGCCCAGGAAGAGCACGAAGACGAGTCCGCTGACACCGCTGTTGCCGTCCTCGCCGTCGCTCGGTGGGCCGGTGTAGCTCACCGTCGGCGGGACCGGAGGAGGCGGTGGCGCGGGCTCGACCGGCGGTGGAGGTGGCGGGGCCGGCTCAGGCGTCGCGGCGGCGACGCCGGCGGCCGCAGCAGCGGCCGGCACGGCTTCGGTGGGTGTCTCGGTGGCCTTGGCGCGCGACCGGCGCTTGGGAGGCGCCGGCGCCTCGTCGGCCGACGCAGCGGCAGCCGCGACGGCCGCGGCGGCGGCAGCCGCAGCCGCGGCTTCGGTGCGACCCATCGGTCCGGGCTCGTCCACCGCCTCGGGTGGCGGTGGTGGAGTCGCCGGCGGCGGCGCGCCGGGCATGCCCGGCTCCTGGGGCCAGGGCGGCTCGGGGGCCGGGGGCGCCTCGGAAAGGTTGTCGATCCGTCCAGCGCCCGCCGCGGGCGCCGCCCCAGCGGCGGCACCTCGTGCGGCCGCATCCTCCGGCTCCGGCTCGAAGCGTTCGGTGGGAGAGTCCCAGGGCGATCCGGGCTGGTCGACCTCCTGGCCACGTCGGAAGACGCTCGAGCCCTGGTCGGCCGACTCCCGGAGGCCGACCTGGAGGGCGGCGCCGCACTCGGTGCAGAAGGGCGCCGGCGGCGTCCATTGGCCGCAGGTCGGGCAGAGGACGTCGCCTCGGGTGTCAGGCATCGGCGCGCATTGTGCCCCGACCACTCACCTCAGCGCCACCGGCCCCCACCGAGGAGCGGCGCTCTCGTGCGGCTATTCCTCCCCCGCACCCGGCTCGGCGTTAATGGCCGGTGGCGAGCAGCCGAATGCCGTGCTGCCCGGTGGGCAGTTCTGCTGGAGCAGGTACGACACCAGCAGGACCGCCCCCGCGACGAGCACGACCGTCGCCACCAGGGTGATGATCACGCCGCGCCACGATGGCTCGCGGTACTCCTCGTCCATGCCCCGATCCTAGGCCCCCGGCCGCTTCCACTGCGAGCCATCCGGGAAGTGCTCGAGCTTCCAGATCGGCAGTCGCGCCTTGATCGCCTCGATCACGTAGCGGTTCGCGTCGTAGGCGTCCCCTCGGTGCGGTGCCGCGGTGACGATCGCGACCGCCGCCTCCCCGATCGGCACGACGCCGACCCGGTGGACGACCGCGACGGCCCCGCCCGGCCACCGCTTCTCGACTTCCGCTGCGATCTCCCGCAGGGTCGCCTCGGCCATCTCGGGATAGGCCTCGTACTCGAGCCGGGTCACCTCCCGCCCGTCGTCGGCCAGCCGCCGGGCCCGCCCGACGAAGGTCACGACCGCGCCGTGGGTCGTCGCGACCACCCGCTCGAGCGCCTCGACGTCGATCGGCTCCGCGCTCAGCCCAATGATCGGCGGCTCGGAGCCGCCCGAGACGGGTGGCAGGAAGGCCACCTCGTCCCCGTCGGACACGGGCTCCTCCCAGCCGACCGCGACGCCGTTCTGGGCCGGCTGGGCGAAGGACCGATGCGGCTCGAGCGCCGGATACCGGTCGGCGAGGGCAGCCCAGGCGCCGGCCACGGTGGCGGGCTCCGCCAGCTCGAGCTCGGTCAACCCGGCGCTCAGCTCGCGCAGCGTGGCGAAGCAGCGAACCCGGATCCGCATCGGCCTAGACCGCGCCCCAGCCCAGGTAGACGAGCGAGGCCGCGCCGATCGTTCCGGCCATGACCGCGGCGAGCCCGATGTAGAGCAGGCCGGTGGTCGACTGCATCGAGGGCGCGCTGGTCGCCAGCAGGGCGAGCACTGCGATCGCGAGCGGGAAGACCACGCCGACGAAGAAGCGCAGCCCGGTCAGCCAGGCGACCGCGTCGTCCACGCCGAAGGTGACCACCGACCAGGCGACCAGCAGGCCCTGGGCGAAGAGTGCGCCGATGAGGATCCGGATCAGCCGGCGCAGCGGGTCGGGGGAGAGCTTGGGCGTCACGAGATACCAATGGCCGAGCAGCATCCCGGCGGTGACCGATCCGAGGGCGACGGCCGCGGTCACGAGCCCGAGGGCAAACAGCCCGGTCTCCGCCTCGCCGGCAAGGGCGAGGGACACGAGCGCCGCCAGGCCGACGCCGCCGCCGACCACGGCCGTCCCGAGGGCCACCCGTGGCCACGCGCGCCACACCGCCAGCAGATAGCCCACGGCGAGGACCAGGAACCCCCAGACCAGGCCGCGACGCAGATCGGCGGTCGCATCGGCAACCGGGACCGGCGCCAGGCCCATCTCGGACAGCACCCAGATGACGGCGCCGATGAGGATCGACCACGCCATGAACAGCCGGTAGCCGCGCGTCGTCCCGCCGCGCCACTCGGTCAGGCCGATGGCCAGCAGCGTCCCGCCGGACAGCGCGCCCCAGAAGATCCAGTTCACGTACGGCAGGGCCTCGACGCTCACGCCAGGCTCCCGGTCAGGCCGATCTCGACCCAGCCGTCATCGGTCACCCGGGTGGGAAAGGTCTCGACCGGCTCGGTCGCCGGCAGGGCGACCGCCTCGCCGGTGCGGACATCGAAGCAGCCGTTGTGCCAGGCGCAGATCAGGACCCCGTCCCGTGGGTCGAAGCCCGCCTCGGAGAGCGGGTAGTCCTTGTGTGAGCAGTTGTTCTGCACGGCGTAGAACGCGCCGAGGTGGCGAACCAGGACGACCGGCCGGCCGTCGATCACGACCGGGATCAGGTCCCCGTCACGGAGATCGGCCGCCGGCAGGATCCGTGCGTAGCGGGTGGCGGCCTGGGTCACTCAGAGCGGGCGGGCGAAAGCCAGCAGGCGGGGCTCGGTCATGTCCTCGATCGACCAGCGCAGGCCCTCGCGGCCAAGCCCGGAGTCCTTCACGCCGCCATACGGCATGGAGTCCGTGCGCCAGGTCGGAACGTCGTTGACGATCACCCCGCCGACCTCCAGCTCGTCGTGCGCGGACAGGGTCCGCTCCAGCGACCCGGTGAAGACCCCGCACTGGAGCCCGAACCGGCTGTCGTTGATCTCCTTGACCGCCGCCGCGAAGTCCGGCGCCGGGAAGAGGTTGACGACCGGGGCGAAGACCTCCTCTCCGCAGACGCGCGCGTCGCGCGGCACATCGACGAGGACGGTGGGCTCATAGAACAGCCCGTCGGCGCGCGCGCCGGTCAGCGCCCGGGCGCCGTCGGCGATGGCCTCCTGGACCCAGCTGGCGGTGCGGGTGACCGCGGCCTGGTCGACCATCGGACC
>DATBLJ010000100.1:0-12374 GCA_036555375.1 Candidatus Limnocylindria bacterium | reverse complement strand
CGTCCGCCGCCTGGCCGCGGAGGGGGTGAAGGTCATCTGCACCGTGGACCACGGCTCCCGCGCGAACGAGGAGATCGCCCTCGCCCGGGAGCTCGGGATGGACGTCGTCGTCACCGACCATCACGTCCCGCCGGCCGTCCTTCCCGACGCGGTCGCGGTCGTCGACCCACACCGCCTCGATTGTCGCTACCCGAACCCCGACCTGACCGGCGCCGGCCTTGCCTACCGGCTGGCGAGCGAGCTCCTGGCACGGCACGGGACGTCCGCGCCCGATCTCGCGGCCCTGGCCGCGATGGGCGCGATTGCCGACGTGGCGCCGATGACCGGGGAGAGCCGGGCCATCGTCCGGCTCGGGCTGGCCGAGCTGGCAACGACGACACACCCCGGCCTCCGCGGCCTCGTCGCCCGGGCCGCCGAGGATCCGACCCACCCGACCGCACGGGACGTGGGCTTCGGCATCGTCCCGCGACTGAACGCGGCCGGCCGCATCGCCGACGCCGAGCTGGCCCTCGACCTCCTGGTCGCGACCGAGCCGGCCGAGGCGGAGGCGCTTCTCGCCGAGCTCGAGGGGGTCCATGCCCGGCGCCAGGAGCTGACCCGGACGGCGATCGCCCGGGGCCGCGAGCTGGCGGCCATGACGCCCGGTGCCCATCCGCTTGCCCTTAGAGATGACGCGTGGCCGGCCGGCCTGCTGGGCCTCGTCGCCGGCCGGCTCGCCGACGAGCTGGCTCGCCCAGTCGCGGCGGCGACCCTGGTCGAGGCCGAGGTCCGCGGCTCGGTCCGCGCCCCCGCCGACTTCGACGTCACCCTCGCCCTGGAGGCGTGCGACCTCCACCTGACCAAGCGCGGGGGCCACGCAGCGGCGGGCGGTTTCAGCGCCACGCCACAGGCCTGGGACGCGTTCGTGGTGGCATTCGGCGCCCTCCCGCGGCCGCTCCCCGAGGACCGGCCCGGGGCGCTGGCCCGGCCGAACGAGGTCAAGATCGACCTCGTGCTGACCGGCAGGTACCTCGACTGGGCGCTCCTCGAGGAGATCGCGGGCCTCGCCCCGTTCGGCGCGGCGCACGAGGAGCCGGTTCTCGCGGTCACCGGCTTGATCGTTGGCGACGCCCGACGCGTCGGCACGGACGCCAGCCACTTGTCGATGCGGATGCGGAAGGGCCTCGAGACGCTCGACGCCATCGCCTTCGGGCTCGACCCCGAGCGACCGACCCCCGAGCCGGGCTCCGCGATCGACCTGGTCGCGACCCTCGAGTCGCGGACGTTCGAGGGCGAGGCACGGCTCCAGCTCCGGCTCATCGACTACGCCTCGTCCGCGGCCTCGCCCCTCCGTGAGCGACGCCGCGCCGGCGCCTCGGTGGCGGAGCGACCGGAGCCGGACGCGCTCCGGGTGGCCTCGTGAGCGACGCCCGTCCCGCACTCGAGCGGCTCCGCGAGCGGCGCGCGGCGGTGGGAGCCCCGCTGTGCCTCGGCATCGACCCCCGCGCCGAGGCGCTCCCGGAGGGCCTGCCTCGCGACCCCCAGGGGATCGAGGCCTTCGCCCGTGGCTTGATCGAGGCGGCGGTCGAATCGGTCGTCGCCGTCAAGCTGAACACGGCCTACTTCGAGGTCTTCGGGTCGGCCGGCTGGACGGCCCTCGAGCGGGTCCGGGCCGACATCCCGCCGGGTCCCATCGTCGTGCTGGATGCCAAGCGCGGGGACATCGGTCCATCGGCCGAACGCTATGCGGAGGCGCTCATGGGCCGCCTGAACGCCGACGCGGTGACCCTGCACACCTACCTCGGGGAGGACGCCATCGAGCCCTTCCTCGCCTTCCCGGGTCGGATGGCCTACCTCCTCGCCCGAACCTCGAACCCGAACGCCGGGCAGCTCCAGGACCTCACCACCGACGGGGTGCCGCTGTCCACCTCGGTCGCCCGCTGGGCCGCCGCCCGCTGGCCGGACGGGCGGGTGGGGCTCGTCGTCGGGGCCACCGACGCGAACCAGCTCCGCGACCTGCGCGCCGAAGTGCCCGGACCCGGATTCCTCGTGCCGGGGGTCGGCGCCCAGGGCGGGGACCTGGCCGCGGCCGTGCGGTGCTGCGACGGGTCGGCGGCGCCCGGCCTCGTCAACGTGTCGCGGGGGATCGCGGAGGCCGCAACCGGCCCCGACTGGGCGGCCGCGGCCGGCGCCGCGGCCAGGCGCTGGCGAGATGACTTTCAGGAGGCTGGTGCTACACTCGGCGCAACCAGCTGAGGAGAGTCGGCCGCAAGATGCCATCCATCGGAGCCCCGGAGCTGATCATCGTCCTGGTGATCGTGCTGATCCTGTTCGGGCCCGGACGGCTGCCGGATATCGGCAACGCCATCGGCAAGGGGATTCGGGAGTTTCGGAAGGCCTCATCCGAGATCGAGGACTCGATCCGCGGCGAGCCGAAGACACCCGACACCACTCCCAAGAGCTGATCTCCGCCCGCTGCCCGGGTGGCTGATCCCCAGGCCGATCGGCGGCTGAGCTGATGAGCGCGGACGCGACCATGACCATGGTCGAGCACCTCGAAGAGCTGCGCCGCCGCCTGATGATCGTCATCGCGGCCATCGCCATCGCCGCAATCGCCGGCTTCCTCGTCTCCGGCCCGCTCCTTGACCTGCTGCGCGAGCCGTTGCCCGACGAGTTCGACACGATCTACTTCACGAGCCCGGGCGGGGCGTTCGTCGCGCAGCTGAAGATCGCGGGCTTCGTCGGGGTCGGGCTGGCGATGCCGGTGATCCTGTACGAGGTCTACAAGTTCGTGACCCCCGGGCTGCTGCCCGGCGAGAAGCGGCTGCTCTGGCCGTTCCTGCTGGCCGGGCTCCTGCTGTTCGCGCTCGGCGTCGCGATCGGTTTCCTGATCATCCCGTACGCGCTGAACTTCCTCCTGTCCTTCGCCCGGGAGGGCGTCGAGCCGCTCCTGACGATCGACGAGTACATCGGTTTCGTCACGACCCTGATGCTGGTCTTCGGGCTGATGCTCCAGTTCCCGGTCGTGCTCTACGTCCTTGCCCGGCTCGGGATCGTCAGCCCGCGCTGGCTGGCCTCCCGGCGTCGCTGGGCGATCCTGATCATCGCGGTCGTGTCGGCCGTGGCGACTCCCGGCGGCGACCCGTTCTCGATGGTCGTCCTGGCCCTGTTCATGTACGCCCTGTTCGAGATCACCCTGGTCGTCGTCCGCGGCATCCACCGGGAGGGCCCGCCCGTCACCGAGACGCCGGCCTTGACGACCGGTGCTCCGGTTGAGACGCCGGAGGCGACGGAATCGACCGATGCGTCGACCGATGCGTCGACCGATGCGTCGACCGATGCGCCGACCGATCCTCCGACCGATCCGCCGACCGACGACGGAGCCTGAGCGACGCCCGAACCGGCGACCCTCCTCCTCCTGACCGATTCGGCCCATCTCGGTCACGCCTGGCCCGGCCACCCGGAGCGGCCCGAGCGGATCAAACCTGTGATCGAAGGTGTTCGGGCCGGAGCCGCAAGCGCGGACGCCACCCTCGTCGAGCGGACCGCGCCACCGGCGACGGTTGCAGTGGCGAGCGCGGTCCACGACCCGGCCTACGTGGCGTGGCTGGCGGGCACCGACCAAACCGGGTTCCTCGACGGCGACACGTACGTGGCGGCGGGCTCGCCACGGGCGGCCCTGGCGGCGGCCGGCCAGGCAGTGGAGGCGGCGTTGGCCGTGGCGCGGGGCCAGGCGGCGGTGGCGTTTGCCGCGATCCGGCCGCCGGGCCACCATGCCGGCCGGTTCGGCGGCAGCGGCTTCTGCCTCCTGAACAATGTGGCGATTGCAGGTGCCGCCTTGCGGTCCGAGGGGCGAGCCAGGCGCGTGGCAGTGCTGGACTGGGACGTCCACCACGGCGACGGCTCCCAGGAGCTGTTCGGCCCCGACGATGCGGTCTTCTACGCCTCGACCCATCAGTTCCCCTGGTATCCGGGCACCGGCTCACTCGCCGAGCAGGGGGAGCGGCTGGTGAACGTGCCTCTCCCCGCGGGAAGTGGTGACGACGCGTTCGTGTCGGCCTGGACCGACACGATCCTGCCCGGGGTCGAGGCCTTCGCTCCCGACGCGATCCTCGTCTCCGCCGGCTACGACGCCCATCGGGACGACCCGCTGGCCGGGCTCCTCGTGACCGAGAACGGATACGCGGCCGTCGCCAGGGCGATCGGGGAGCTGGCCCGGCAGCGCGGCCTGCGTGGCGTGGCGGCGGTCCTGGAAGGCGGCTACGACCTCGACGCCCTGCGGGCCTCGGCAGCGGCCACGGTGAGCGGCCTCCTCACCGGCCTGGTTGGTCCGGCGGAGCCGGAATCGCACATTTGAGCGATATACTCGGTCCGGTGTCGTCCCGACGGGCCTCCGTGGCTCCCGCTGATCGCCCGACGCGGCGCTCTCGGCCGCGCCGCTCCTCGACGGTGTCCGCTGCCGTGCCGAGCGCCCCGGCCCAGGCACCCGCGCCGGACCATCTCGACGTGGAGATCGTGACCTTCGGTTTCAAGTACGGCCTCCCGCAGAAGGCGGATCTCGTGTTCGACGTCCGGTTCCTGACCAACCCGTTCTGGATCCCGGACCTCAAGCCGCTGTCCGGCCTGAGCGCGGAAGTCCGACGCTTCGTGCTCGACCAGCCGCAGGCGGGACGCTTCCTGGACCTCGTCGTCGAGCTCCTCGAGCTCACCGTCCCGGCGTACCGGGCCGCCGGCCGCGATCGGCTGGTCGTGGCGCTCGGCTGCACGGGCGGCTACCACCGCTCGATCGCCCTGGCGGAGGAGCTGGCGGGCCGGCTCACCGGCCTCGAGGGCGCATCGGTCAGCGTCATCCATCGGGAGCTGCGCCGATGACGAGCCGTCGCCTGCCGCGCTGGCTGTACCCCGGCATGCACATCAAGCGCTGGCTGGGGGCGGTCCTCGTCGGCCTGACGATCCTGGCTCTCGGGGCGGCGATCCTGCTGATCGAGGTCTACCGCCGGTTCATCCTCGAGTTCCCGGACATCGCGGCGTTCCTGGGAGCCGGCCTCGAACGCGAGCTGCGCGGGGCGATCGTGATCACCGCCGGCGTCGTCCTGACCGCGTTCGGCATGTGGAAGCTCATGAACAGCCTGCTCTCGCCGTTCGTGACCAGCGGGGACTCGGTCATGGAGGTGCTCTACACGAAGCGCTACCTGGCCCGCGGCCCGCGGATCGTGGCCCTGGGCGGCGGAACCGGGCTCTCGACGCTCCTCCGCGGCCTGAAGGCCTACTCGGCGAACATCACCGCCGTCGTCGCCGTCGCCGATGACGGGGGCAGCTCGGGCAAGCTCCGCCAGCAGCTGGGGATCGTGCCGCCGGGTGACATCCGGAACTGCATCGCCGCCCTGGCCGATGCCGAGCCGCTCATGACCCAGCTCATGCAGTACCGCTTCCCGCCGGGGTCGGGCCTCGACGACCACGCGTTCGGCAACCTGTTCATCGCCGCCATGACCGCGGTGACCGGCGACTTCGACGAGGCCGTCCGCGAGTCCAACCGGGTCCTCGCCGTGCGAGGCCAGGTCCTGCCCGCCACCAGCGTCCCGCTGAACCTCACCGCGCGCCTCGAGTCCGGCCGCTTCATCACCGGCCAGGCGTCGGTCAGCCACGCCAACGAGCCGATCGCACGGGTCCAGATCGACCCCGCCGACGTCCGCGCCAACCCGGAGGCGATCGAGCGCATCCTCGAGGCGGACCTGATCGTCATCGGTCCGGGCAGCCTGTACTCGAGCGTCCTGCCGAACCTGCTCATCAGCGACATCCACGACGCGCTCTCGGGCGCCGAGGGGCTGCGGGTCTATGTGTGCAACGTGGCCACCCAGCCGGGAGAGACCACCGGCTACAGCGCCTCGCGGCACCTGACCGCCCTCTTCGACCACGCCGGCGACGAGCTCTTCGACATGGTTCTCCTGAACCGGAACCGATCCGCCCGCCGGCCGACCGGCTGGCAGGGCCAGACGGTCCAGAACGACAGTCGCCAGCTCGAGGAGCTCCCGGTCGTCGTCGTCGAGGACGACGTCATCGACGACCAGAACGCCCACCACCACGATCCCGACAAGCTGGCGGCGGTCCTGCTCCGACTGCTCCAGGAAGACCGACCCGCGCGACAGCGACAGCGAATCCGGCGACCGGTAGCCACGGCGAGCTGACGCGCCGATGCGCTCCGCCCGTGACGTGAAGGGGGAGCTGGCTCGGATCGAGCCGGCCCGGGCCTGCTGCCGGCGCGCCGAGCTGGCAGGCCTCCGTTTCGCAGACGGGACGATCCGGACCCTCGACCAGTCGACGATGCGGGTGGCCGTCCGGCTCGGGGCCGGACCGGCGATGGCGAGCTCGGCGGAACGGGGGTCCGGGACACGACACCATCTCGCCGTGGTCGCCCCCCGGGCCGATGAGCCGTGGAGCTGGAAATCTGGGGCAGCCTGCGATCGCCAGGCGTTCCTCCGCGGCGTTGTCCTGGGCAGCGGCTCCCTCTCGTTCTCGCCGGCCGGGCCGCACGTCGAATTCGCGTTCCGAACCCTGTCCCGCGCCCGGACCCTGCGCCGGCGACTGGCGGCGAGCGGCATCCGGGCCGCGGTCTACGAGCGGCGCGGCCGCGCGGTCGTCTACCTGAAGGGCCGCGAGCACGTGGCCACCCTCCTCCAGCTGACCGGCGCCCACGGCGCGCTGCTCGAGCTCGAGACCGAGCACGTCGGTCACGACGTCCAGAACCGGTTGAACCGGCTGCTGAACGCGGAGGCGGCGAACGTCACCCGGACGGTGCGCGCGTCAGAACGCCAGGTCCGCGCAATCGAGCAGCTCGAGGCGACCGGCCGCCTCGACGACCTGTCGCCGGGGCTGCGCGCCGTGGCCGACGCCCGCCGCGCCCATCCGGAGGCCGATCTCGAGGAGCTCGCCGGACAGCTCGACCTCGGCCGATCGGCCGTCCACCATCGGCTCCGCCGGCTCGAACAGCTGGCCGGCTGACCCAGCGCCCATGCCCGACCCTCCTCGCCGGCCGCTGGTGGCCGCCAACTGGAAGATGAATCCCCCCGACCGCGCGACCGCCCTCGCGCTGGCCCATGCCGTCGCGACGGCGACCGCCGACACGGACGTCGACGTCGTCCTCTGCCCGCCGGCCGTCTGGCTCGACGCGGTGGCCGCCACGGTCCAGGACAGCCCGATCCGGATCGGCGCCCAGAACCTGCATGCCTCGGACAGCGGGGCCTTCACTGGCGAGCTCTCGGCCCCGATGCTGCTGGGCGTCGCGGACTACGTGATCGTCGGCCACTCGGAGCGCCGGCGCCTGTTCGGCGAGACCGATGCGGACGTCGCCGCCAAGGTGGGAGCCGCGGTCGCCCACGGCATCGCACCGATCGTCGCGGTGGGGGAGTCGGCCGAGGAGCGCCGGGCGGGCCAGACCGACCAGGTCATCAGCCGCCAGGTTCGGTCCGCCCTGTCGGGCCTCGAGCTGCTTGCCGGGAGCGGCCTCGTCGTCGCCTACGAGCCAGTCTGGGCGATCGGGACCGGTGATCCGGCCTCCGGCGCAGACGCCCAGGCGGGTGCGGCGCTCATCCGGCGGCTCCTCGCCGAGCACGACGCCGCGGCCGCGGACGCGACCCGGGTCCTGTACGGCGGGAGCGTCGCGCCCGAGCTCGCGTCGACCTGCTTCGCGCAACCCGACATCGACGGCGCGCTGGTCGGTGGCGCCTCGCTCGATGCCGAGGCGTTCGCGGCCATCGTCCGCGCCGCCGCCCGCTGAGCCCGCCCACGCCCGTGGAGGACGGCGTCCGCCCCGTCGTCCTGTGTGTCCTCGACGGATTCGGGATCGGCGACGATCCATCGGTCGACGCGACGGCCGCGGCCGCCATGCCGGCCTGGCGCCATCTCCTCGCCACCTGGCCGCACGCCCGCCTCGCGGCCGCCGCGGAAGCGGTTGGCCTGCCGCCGGGCCAGATGGGCAACAGCGAGGTCGGCCATCTGAACCTCGGGGCCGGGTTTCCCGTGCTCCAGGACCTGCCGCGAATCACCGCGGCGATCGCCGACGGCAGCTTCGCAACCAACCCGGCGCTGATGGCGGCCGCGCGCCACGCCGTCGACCACGGCGGGCGACTCCACCTGCTCGGGCTCATCGGGCCGGGTGGGGTCCACGCGACCGACGACCACATCGTCGCCATGGTCGAGCTCGCCGCGGCGTCCGGGCTGCCACCCGAGCGGGTCCGGCTCCACGCGTTCACCGATGGTCGGGACACACCGCCGCGCTCGGCGGGGGAGCTGCTCCCCGCGCTGTTGGCCCGGATCGCCGGTCGCGCGACGCTGGCCACCGTCACCGGGCGCTACTGGGCCATGGACCGCGACGCCCGCTGGGATCGGACCCGGCGCGCGTATGACGCCATCGTCCACGGCACCGGTCCGGTGGAGCCGGACGGTGCGGCGGCGATCGCCGCGGCGTACGCCCACGGGGTGGGGGACGAGTTCATCGAGCCCACCGTCATCGGCGCGCCAGTCCCGGTGGCAGCCGGCGACGCGATCGTCCACCTGAACTTCCGGGCCGATCGGGCACGCCAGCTCAGCCGGGCCCTGGCCCGCCCCGACTTCACCGCCTTCGACCGCGGATCCGTTCCCGCCGACGTCCCGGTGACGACCCTGACCGAGTACCAGGCCGCCGCGGATCTGCCGGTCGCGGTCGCGTTCGGACCGATCGTCGCCGACGGGCTGGCCGCGCACCTGTCGCGGCTCGGCCTGGCCCAGCTCCACCTGGCCGAGACCGAGAAGTACGCCCACGTCACCTACTTCTTCAATGGCGGGGTCGAGCCGCCGTTCCCCGGCGAGGAGCGGATCCTCGTCCCGTCGCGGCGGGACGTGCCGACCTACGACCTGGCCCCGGCGATGAGCGCGGAGCCGATCACCGACCACCTCGTCGAGGCGGCGGCCGGCGGCCGGTTCGCCTTCATCGTGGCGAACTACGCGAACCCGGACATGGTCGGCCACACCGGAAACTGGGACGCGGCGATCGCCGCCCTCGAGGTCGTGGACGGCTGCCTCGGGCGGGTTGCCGAGGCCGTCCTGGCGGTCGGGGGCGCGCTCCTGATCACCGCCGACCACGGCAACGTCGAGCGGATGCGGGACGCCAACGGGGAGCCGCAGACGGCCCACACCACCGCCGACGTCCCGATCGTGCTCGTCGGCGAGCCGTGGCGCGCTGGACGTCTCCGGGACGGGACCCTCGCCGACGTGGCCCCGACCATCTGCCAGCTGCTGGGGATCCGGCCCGGCCCGACGATGACGGGGCGCAGCCTGCTCGATATACTGCCCGCCGCATGACCGTCCTGACCCTCGTCCAGTCGATCCTTGCCGTGGCTCTGACCGTCGCGATCCTGCTCCAGCAGCGGGGCGCCGGGGTGGGTGGCGCGTTCGGCGGTGAGATCACCGCCTACCGGAGCCGGCGCGGCATCGAGCGGACCCTGTTCCGCCTGACGATCGTCCTCGCGACGCTGTGGGTCGTCTTCTCGGTCCTCGCGCTCTACCTCCAGACCGTCTAGCCCGGGCCGGCCTTCGCCGGCGACCCGTCCTTCTTGGCCTTCGCCTCGGCTTCACGCGCCTCGCGCTCGAACCTGTTGTCCGTGTAGGGGTCCCCGCCCCGCAGCCGGATCAGCAGCGCGTTGAGCAGGTAGGCCGGCCCGAACAGGAGGCCCCACCGTTCGTACTGGCGGACGTGGGCCCGCTCGTGGATCCGGCTCCAGCCCATCTGCTTCTCGTGGGTGGCCAGCACGACGTGGCCGAATGTGATCGCCCCGATCCCGCCCGCCAGCGGGAGCCGCGGCAGCGCCTTCAACGGTCCGCCCCACGCCTCGACGACGCCGTCGCGCAGCTGGGTCGTGCCGCCGCTGGCCCGCGCGACGCCGGCCACGACCAGCCCGACGAGGGTGTACGGCAGGGCCCAGAGCAGGCGGAGGATTCGCATCGGTCCATTGTCCGGCGGGGGAGCCGACCTCGCCGAAAGTCCGGGATCGTCGCCATTTCGGACGGCGTGTAGAATCTCGGCTCCGGGCCGAGGTGGCGGAATAGGCAGACGCGCTAGGTTCAGGACCTAGTGACCATTACGGTCGTGTGGGTTCAAGTCCCTCCCTCGGTACCAACTCCCGGGCCCAGGTGGCGGAATTGGTATACGCGTACGTTTGAGGGGCGTATGAGGCAACTCATCCGGGTTCAAGTCCCGGCCTGGGCACCACCACCAGAATCTCCACCAGACCGATGACGCCGCTCGCCCACGAGCGGCGTTTGGCTTAGGCTGGTCGGCGGGCGGTTAGCTCAGCTGGTCAGAGCGTCTCGTTTACACCGAGAAGGTCGGGGGTTCGAGCCCCTCACCGCCCACCATGCGCGCCCGTTACCATGGGCGCCCCACATCGTGCCCTGAGGAGACGTCGCCCCGATGGACCTCTTGCCCATCATTTTGCTGATCGTGATCGCGGTGGTCGTGATCGGCGGGATCCTGATCTACAACGGGCTGGTCCGCCTGCGCAACCAGGTCGACGAGGCCTGGAACCAGATCAGCGTCCAGCTCAAGCGTCGACACGACCTGATCCCGAACCTCGTGAACGCCGTTCGCGGCTACATGGAGTTCGAGCAGGAAACCCTGACCCGGGTCGTCGAGGCCCGCAATGCCGCGGTCTCGGCCTCCGCCCAGGGCGCTTCCGGCGCGGCCGCCGCCGGCGGAGCCGAGAACTTCCTGACCGGCGCCCTGCGCCAGCTGTTCGCGCTGGTCGAGAACTACCCCGACCTGAAGGCGAACCAGAACGTCATGCAGCTCCAGGAGGAGCTGACGACGACCGAGAACCAGATCGGTTTCGCCCGGCAGCACTACAACGCGACCGTCCGTGAGCTGAACACCTCGATCCAGACCTTCCCGAACGTCCTGTTCGCCGGCGCGCTCGGCTTCAAGGAGCGGGACTACTTCCAGATCGAGGAGGCCGACACGGCCGTGCCCGAGGTGAATCTCCGGACCTAGTCGGGCGCCCCGCGCCCATCGGTCATGCCCGAGTCCGCGCCAACCTTCTACGCGCAGATCGCCGCCAACCGGCGAGCGAGCTGGGGCCTGATGCTGATCGTCACGCTCCTGCTCGTCGCCCTGGCCGGCACGGCCGGCTACGCGCTGGGCTACGGCTGGTACGGCATCCCCTTCGCGTTCATCCTGGCCGCGATCCTGGGCAGCGCCTCGTACTTCAGTGGGGACCGGCTGGTGCTGGCCGCCAGCGATGCCCGGGAGATCGACCGGGCGGACCCGCCGGACACGCTCAAGCAGCTCATGAACGTCGTCGAGGAGATGCGGCTGGCCAGCGGCCAGCCGATGCCCAAGGTCTACGTCATCCCCGACACCGCACCGAACGCGTTCGCCACCGGGCGGGACCCGAAGCACGCCTCGCTGGCGGTCACCTCGGGGCTCGTCGAGAAGATGGACCGCGAGGAGCTCCAGGGCGTGATCGCCCACGAGATGAGCCACATCCGGAACTTCGACATCCGGTTCATGCTCCTGGTCGGGGTCATGGTCGGAACCATCGCGCTGCTGGCGGATTGGTTCCTGCGCATCTCGTTCTGGGGTGGCGTCAGCGGACGGCGCCGGAGCAGCAGCAGTGGCGAGGGCGGTGGCGCGATCGTGGCCATCCTCGCGGTCGTGGCGCTCCTGCTGGCCGTCATCAGCCCGATCATCGGCCGCCTGGTCATGCTCGCCGCCAGCCGGAAGCGCGAAGGCCTGGCCGATGTCAGCGCGGTCGAGCTGACGCGGAATCCGCTCGGCCTGGCCGGTGCGCTGCGCAAGATCGCCGACGATCCGGAGGTCCTCGAGGTCGCCAACAAGGCGACCCAGCACCTCTACATCGTCAACCCGATCAAGACCTTCGAGAAGCGCTCGAGCTCCATGTGGGACACCCATCCGCCGCTCGCGGAGCGGATCGCAGTCCTCGAGTCGCTGGCCGGCGCCAGCGCCGGGCCGGGTGTGGCCGGCGTACCTTCGGCGAGTTGACCCGCCCCGAAGCGCATCGGTATCCTGCTCCGGCGCCCGTCGGGCCGAGGTAGCTCAGCTGGTAGAGCACCGCCCTGAAGAGGCGGGTGTCGTCAGTTCGAATCTGACCCTCGGCACCAGCACGAGGGCAATCGGGCGGAAGTGGCTCAGTTGGTAGAGCATCACCTTGCCAAGGTGAGGGTCGCGGGTTCGAGTCCCGTCTTCCGCTCCATTTCTTTGCCCGGTTGCCTCTGTTAGCCTCGGGCCCGACCGGGTGCCCCGTCGTCTAGCTGGCAGGACAGCGGACTTTGGATCCGTGAACCGAGGTTCGAATCCTCGCGGGGCAGCCAGGCGCATCGGTGGCGACGTGCCCGAGTGGCCAGGG
>DATBLJ010000091.1:0-27810 GCA_036555375.1 Candidatus Limnocylindria bacterium | reverse complement strand
GAGCCGCAACGGGTCGCGGGTGAACGGCCAGTCGGTCAACGAGATCGCCCTGGCCGATGGCGATCGGATCCGGATCGGCAACACGAGCATCGAGTTCCGGCTCCACGGATGACCGATCCCAGCCCGTGACCAACGACCTCCTCCGGCTCATCCTCCTCGCGCTCCAGCTCGGCTTCCTGGCCCTCCTGTTCATCGTCCTGTATCGGTTTGCGAAGGCGCTGCGCACCGACCTGCGCCAGGCCGAGGCCGCCCAGGCGGCGTCCCGCACCGGGATCGGCCGGCTCGTCGTCCTCGAGTCGCCCGGGGGCGAGCCGGCCGTCGACCGGGTCCTCCAGATCGGGCCGATCACGACCATCGGGCGCGAGCTGAACAGCACGATCTACCTCGACGACGAGTTCGCCAGCGGGGACCACGCCGCGCTCACGTTCCGGGGGCGGGCCTGGTACGTCGAGGACCGGGGGAGCACGAACGGGACGTGGGTGAACGGCCATCGCATCCAGCGCCCGGTGGCGCTGTCCTTCGGCGATGAGCTGACTGTCGGCCGCGTCCGGTTCCGGCTCGAACGCTGACGGTGTACCGCCTCACCGCCCGACGGACCGAGCTCGCCCTCCTCGTCCCGATCCTCGTCCTCGTCCCGCTGGGGGTGATCGTCACCCACGTCGCGCAGTCGGGAGTGCTCGAGACGGGACCGCTGGCGGTCGCGGTCGCCTTCGTCGTCCTGTTCGGCGTGGCCCACTTCGCGCTGTCTGCCAACGGCCATCACGGCGACGAGCTGCTGCTGCCGGCGGTGGCCGGGATGAGTGCGTTCGGGGTGGTGATGCTCAACCGGCTCCCCCAGGACCTGGCCGGCAACGCGGCCTTTGGGCTGGGGATGATCGGCACCCAGATGATCTGGTTCGCCGTCGGGTTGGTGGCCATGCTCGTCGTCGCCATCGGCCTCCGCGACGACGGGTTCATGCGGCACTACAAGTACAGCTGGGGCCTGTTCGCGGCCGCCCTGCTGGTCATCACCTTCCTGTTCGGGACCGAGGTCAACGGCGCGCGGCTGTGGATCATCGTGGGCCCGTTCGGCTTCCAGCCGTCCGAGGCGATCAAGGTGATGCTCGTCATCTTCCTGGCGGGCTACCTCGCCGAGAACCGAGCGGTCCTGGCGGGCGCCAACCTCCGCCTGGGACCGGTTTCCCTGCCGCCGCTGCCCTACCTGGCGCCGATGCTGGTGGTGTTCGCCGCCGTCATGCTCGTCGTCGTCGTCAGCCGCGACCTGGGGACCGCGCTCCTGTTCTTCGGCGTGTTCCTGACGATGCTGTTCGTGGCCACCGGGCGCCGCGCCTACGTCCTGCTCGGGATGGTGATGTTCATCGCCGGGTCGGCGATGGCCTACGTCCTCTTCCCGCACGTCGCCGAGCGGATCGACGTCTGGCTCGACCCCTGGGCCGACCCGAACGACACCGGCTACCAGGCGGTCCAGGCGATCTACGCCTTCGCCCGGGGCGGCCTGCTCGGGGAGGGCCTGGGCCAGGGGCTGCCCGCGATCAACGGGATCCTGCCGATCCCCGCCGTCCACACCGACATGATCTTCGCCGCGATCGGCGAGGAGCTCGGCCTGCTCGGCGGGGTGGCCCTGCTCGGCCTGGTGGCCGTGGTCATGGCCCGTGGTCTCCGGATCGCGGTCCTGGCCCGTGACGACTTCAGCACGATGCTCGCGACCGGGCTGGCGGCCGGCCTCGTCCTCCAGAGCCTGATCATCATCGGCGGCAACCTGAAGGTCGTGCCGCTCACCGGTATCACCCTGCCCTTCGTCAGCTATGGCGGTTCGAGCCTGCTGGCCAGCTTCGTCGTCGTCGGCCTGCTGCTGTCGGTCAGCCACCGGACGACGCCCCAGCCGGCTCCAGCGGTCGAGGACGACCCGTGATCGCGACGCACCTCCCTCGACTGGCCACGGCGTTGCTGGCCGGCTTCGCGGTCCTCGTCCTCGCGATGTCATGGTGGCAGGTCGTCATGGCGGCGCCGCTGGAGGCGCGGCCGGACAACCCGGCGCTCATCGCCGCGCACCGCAGCCAGCCCCGCGGGACGATCTTCGACCGCCAGGGCACGGTCCTGGCCTCGACCGCGGTGATCGACGACCTCGCCCGCAGGACCTACCTCGATGCGGCGTCGACCCACCTGCTCGGCTACACCTCCCTCCGCTACGGGACCGCCGGCGTCGAGCAGGCCTGGGACGAGCTGCTGGTGGGGCTCCGCGACCCGAACCCGCTCCACGACGTCGTCAACGACGTCCTCCAGCGGCCGCCGATCCCGCACGACCTGGTCCTCACCGTCGACCATCGGATGCAGGCCCTCGCCAGCCAGCTGCTGGCCGGCACGGTTGGGGCGGTGGTCGCCCTGGATCCGTCGACCGGCGAGGTCCTGGCGCTGGCCTCCAGCCCGACCTTTGACGCGACCGCGATCAGCGGTGACCCGGCTGCCGCCGAGGCCCCCTGGCTCGCCCTCCAGGAGGATCCGAACCACCCGCTCGTCAATCGCGCCCTGAACGGCGTCTACGTCCCAGGATCGGTGATGAAGGTCCTGACTGCCGCTTCGGCCCTCGAGGCCGGGGTCATCACTCCCGAGACAACCTTCCCGACCCAGCCGGAGGAAGAGGTCAACGGCCTCGTCGTCAACGGGTTCACGATCGTCGAGCACGACCTGGCCGGCGTCCAGCCCGCGCTCTGGGACCTGTCCGAGGCGATGCAGATCTCGAGCAACATCTACTTCGCGCACGTCGGCCTTGCGCTCGGCCAGGCACCGTACCTCGCCGGCGCCGAGGACTTCGGCTTCTGCGACGGGCTTCAGGTCGGGCCACGCGACCATGCCCTGGCGGTGTCGGCCTCGGCGGTGACCGCCCTGACCGATGCCGGCTGTGAGGACTTCGTCGACGACGCCGAGCTGGCATCGGCCGCGTTCGGCCAGGCACGGGTCACCGCGACGCCGATGCAGATGGCCCTCGTCGCGGCGACGATCGCCAACGGGGGGACCATGGTCGAGCCCTACGTCGTCCAGGAGGTGCTGGACCCCGACCCGGCAGGCGGGCCGGGGACCGTGGCCGCCTCCTTCGACAGCCCGCTCCGCCGCCAGGTCGTCAGCCGAACGGTCGCCGACCAGGTCCGCGAGGTCATGGTCGACGCGGTCCACGGCCCGCTGGGTGCCCCGTACGCCGGGGCCGCCAACGTCGCGAACTTCGGCATCGGGGGCGTGGAGACGGCCGGCAAGACCGGCACCGCCGAACGCGGCGAGGGGCTGCCGCCCCACTCGTGGTTCATCGGCTTCGTGCCCGCCCAGCCCGGAGCCGGCCCGGCGATCGCGGTCGCGGTCATCGTCGAGGGCGCCGGGCCCGGCTCGACGACCGCCGCCCCGATCGGCGGTCGGATCATGGCCGAGTGGCTCCGGCTCAACGGAAGTTGAACGAAACGCCCGCCTGCTGCGTCAATCAGGTGGACGGGGGCCCGTGAACCGTTCCGCCCATGCCTGGGGTATTGTCCGGTGACCCACTCCCTGCACCAGGAGCCGGCATTGAACGTCCAGGAACCTGCCGAACGCACGATCGGCAACATCGAACGCGTCATCGTCGGCAAGCACGCCGAGGTGCGCCTCGCCCTCGTCGCCCTCCTCTGCGAGGGCCACATCCTGATCGAGGACGTCCCCGGGGTCGGCAAGACGATGCTGGCCAAGGCGCTCAGCCGGAGCATCGGCTGTTCGTTCCGCCGGATCCAGTTCACGCCGGACCTGCTGCCGTCCGACGTCACCGGTCTCTCGATCTTCAACCAGAAGACGCAGGACTTCGAGTTCCGACCGGGACCGATCATGGCCCAGGTCGTCCTGGCCGACGAGATCAACCGGGCGACTCCGAAGACCCAGAGCGCCCTCCTCGAGTGCATGGAGGAGCGTCAGGCGACGATCGACGGCGTCAGCTACGAGATGGAGACCCCGTTCCTCGTCATCGCCACCCAGAACCCGATCGAGTACGAGGGCACCTTCGCCCTGCCCGAGGCCCAGCTCGACCGCTTCCTGCTCCGCATCCGGCTCGGCTATCCGAAGCCGATGGAGGAGCTGGTGATCCTCGACGAGCAGAAGCGCCTCCACCCGATCGAGGCGCTGCAATCGGTCCTGACCCTCGACGAGCTTCGCCAGATGCAGGCCGGGGTCAAGGAGATCTACGTCGACCAGGGCGTGGCCGACTACATCATCCGGATCGTCTCCGCGACCCGCGAGCACGCCGACGTGTACCTCGGGGCCTCGCCGCGCGGGTCGCTCCACCTCTACAAGGCGGCCCAGGCGCTCGCCGCGATCAGCGGTCGCGACTACGTGATCCCCGATGACGTGAAGCAGCTGGCGGTGCCCGTCCTCGGGCACCGCCTCATCGTGCGGAGCCAGGCGTCGCTCCGTGAGGTCGACAACGACGCGATCGTCCGCGAGGTCCTGACGACGGTGCCGATCGCCGAGCCAACCGAAGCGGGCGCGCCCGCCTAGGCGGGCCGAGCGCCACCCAGTCGCGGAACCAGGACCATGGGACGCATCGGCCGACGACTGCCGGTCATCTTCGTCGCGACCGTCCTCGTCGTCGCCGCGTTCAGCACCGGCATCACGGTCCTGTTCTTCCTCGTCTACCTCGCCGGCGCCCTGGTCATCGGTTCGTGGTGGTACGCCCGCCGCGGGCTGAACGGCGTGCGGGCCGGATACCACGTCCTGAATCCGCGGGCCCAGGTCGGTGAGGTGCTGCATGCCGTGTACCGGATCGACAACGACACCGGCTGGTCGAAGCCGTGGCTCGAGGTCACGAACGACTCGAGCCTGCCGGTCGGCCTGCCAGGGCGGGTGATCGGGGTCCGCGCCCAGAGCAGCCGCCAGTGGCTGTCGAAGGTGTCGCTGACCCGGCGGGGGACCTACCGGATCGGCGCGGTGAAGGTCCGCACCGGCGACCCGTTCGGGCTCTTCACCTCGGAGATGATGGTCGGCCGGCCGACCTCGGTCGTCGTGTTCCCGAAGGTCTTCTCACTGCCCCATTGGCGCCTGCCGCCGGCCCCGATCGAGGGGAGCGCCGCGACCCGCCGCCGCCGGGAGATGGCATCGCCGCTCGCCGCCTCGGTCCGGCCGTATGCCCCTGGCGACGCCATCAACCGGATCCACTGGCTGAGCAGCATGCGCCACGGCGAGCTCCTGGTGAAGGAGTTCGACCCGGAGCAGGCCGCCGACCTGTGGATGATCCTCGACCTCGAACGCGCCGCCCACGTCGGGACGGGGGACGGTTCGTCGGTCGAGACCGCGGTCAGCGTGGCCGCCTCGATCGCGGTCCGGACGCTGGCCGACAACCGGGCGGTCGGCCTCACCGCCTCGGCGCGCCGAGCCCACGTCCTGACCCCCGACCGCGGGTCCCGGGTCGAGCAGAAGATCCTCCACCTGCTGGCCAACGTCCAGGCCGATGGGGTCCAGCCGTTGGCCGAGGTGGTCGCCGCCAGCCTGCCCCAGTTCCGGCGCGGGACGACGGTCGGCATCGTGACCGGATCGACGTCGCGCGACTGGGTACGGCCGCTGGCCAGCCTGCCGCGACGTGGGGTGGGGGTCATCGTCGTCCTCCTCGACCTCGCCTCGTTCGCGGCGACCGTCGACGACGAGACGCCCGGTGGGCCGGCCGAGCTCAGCGCCGTCCGTCACGCCCTGGCCGAGTACGGCATCGCCAACCTCATCCTCCGGTCCGGCGACGACCCCGAGCGGGTCCTCGTGACCAAGGAGCGGGTCCATGCTTGACGAGCCCGAGATCCGGCGTCGGCCGGTGATCCCCGGCCCGAAGGAGGGCTGGATGAGCGTGATCCTGCTCGGGGTCATGCTGCTCAGCCTGTGCTGGGCGATCCAGGCCGCCGAGTGGCTGCCCCAGCTCGAATTCCTCGTCCCCGTCTCGCTCTTCGCGCTCATCTCGGGGCTCGTCCTCGGCACCAGCCGGCTGTCGGTGGCGATCGCGATCCCGATCTCGGCGGTCGTCGGCGCGGCGACCATCCTCTGGTCGGTCGGCGGCGAGTACCACCCCGAGCTCGACCAGCTCGCCCGCCTGGACGCGCTGCGCGACGCCGGCCTGAGCACCGCGCTGACGGTCTATCGGTACGCGAGCGTCCAGGAGGCGACCGTCCTCGCGATCGCGATGGGGGTCCTGCTGTGGGTCACCGCCTACACCGCCGCCTTCGCGGTGTACCGCCGCCACCACGTCCTCGACGCCATCCTGCTCATCGGCGCCTTCCTGGTCATCAACCTGGTCGCGACCGTCCAGGAGCTGTTCGGCTTCCTCGTCCTGTTCTCACTGGCCGCCCTCCTGCTGTGGCTCCGGGCCGCGCTCGTCGAGCGCCGCTCGAACTGGCAGGACCGGCGGGTGAGCGAGAACCTCGACGTCCCGGCCTCGATCATGCGGAGCGGGGTGATCTTCACCGCGGTCGCGATCGGCCTGGCGTGGTTCCTCACCTCCGTCGCGGTCGCGGCGCCGCTGACCAGCGCCGTGCGCAGCCTCGACGACATCTGGCTCGACTTCGCCAGCGAGGCAAGCGGATTCTTCCAGGGCCTGAACAGCAGCAACGCGCGGCCGGTGTCGGCCGGGTTCGGGCCGAGCATCGCGGTCGGGCCGAGCTGGAGCTCGAGCGACGACCCGGTCCTCCGGCTGACCTCGGACCGCCCGTACTACCTGCGGGCCAAGACCTACGACCACTACACCGGTCGCGGCTGGTCGTGGAGCAGCACTGCCGAGCGCTCGGTCGACCTCGAGCAGCCGGTGTTTTCGGACTGGAGCCCCGAGCGACCGATGGTCGAGGAGGGGTTCGAGGTCGTGACCGTCGGGATCCAGATGCTCGAACCCCAGGGCCGCGACCTCTACACCCCGGGCTTCCCGGACCGCTTCTATGCGCCGATCACCGTGACCGAGCCGACCGGCCGACCCGTCCTGGCCGGCCTGGGAGCTGCCGGACCGGTCGAGGCCGGCCAGGCGTACGAGGTCAAGGCCGTCGTTTCGCAGGTGACCGAGGCCCAGCTGGCCGCGGCCTCGACCGACTATGAGCCGGAGGTCGCTGAGCTGTACCTCGACCTCACCGGCGTCACCGAGCCGACTCGCCAACTGGCCCTGGCCATTTCCGAAGGCCAGCGGGATCCCTACCACAGGGCCAAGGCGATCGCCGCCTTCCTGCGCGGCGAGGGCTTCGCCTACGACACGTCGGTGACGCCGCCGCCCGCGACCCGAGATCTGGTCGACTACTTCCTGTTCGACCCGAGCATGCGGCGTGGGTTCTGCACCTACTACGCCTCGGCCATGGTCCTGATGGCTCGCAGCGTCGGGATCCCGGCCCGGCTGGCGGTCGGCTACGCCCCCGGCTCGTTCGTCGAATCGGGCGTCTACGAGTCGACGAAGAAGGACGCCCACGCCTGGGCCGAGCTGTACTTCCCGGGCTACGGGTGGCAGATCTTCGAGGCGACCAAGGGCATCGACCCGAAGTTCCGCCGTCTGAGTGGGGATTCCGGCGCGGTCCCGCCACCGCTCAGCGGGCGTGGCGTCGACTCCCAGGGCCCATTCGACCCCGACGCCGATCCGCAGACCTCGTTCGAGAACCCGAACGCGAGCTACCAGCCGATCCCGGGCGGCGTCCGAGCCGGCGAGGATCTCCCCGCTGACGTCGAGCGCACGAACCAGGCGTGGATCTTCCTCATCCTGCTCGGGCTGGCGCTGGCCTACGGCGCCTACCGGTGGTTCGCCGCCCGACGGCGCTTCCGGTTCCTGTCGCCGGGCGATCGGGGGTGGGCGCGGATGAACCTCGCCGCCCAGCGGGCCGGCATCGGTCGGGAGCCGTCCGAGACCTACTACGAGTACGCGAGCTGGCTCGAGACCGAGCTGCCGAACCGGGCCCAGGAGATTCGGACCATCGCCGACGGGAAGGTGTACTCCTCGTACTCGGGTCGCTCGATGAGCGAGCGGGCGATCGAGGCGATCGAACGGGCGTGGGATCGGCTCCGCGTGCCATTGACCGGCCTGGCCGTCCGCCGGCGGTTGCGGACCTTCTTCGGGCGACCCGTCTAGGGACCTAGGCCGGGACTCCGGATCCGACCGCCGCCTCGTACGCGGCCGTTCCCGCATCTCGAGCTCCAGGCGCGTCCACCAGGTGGCCGACCTCGGCGAGCGCCTCGGCGGTCGTCGCCAGCGCGGCGGCGATCTCGTCCCAGCTGACGTCGCCCATGTGGCCGAAGCGGATGATCTGGCCGGCCCACTTGCCCTGGCCGCCGGCAACCACGAGCCCGCGTCGGAGCATGGCGGCGTCGAGCGCGTTCCAGTCGACTCCCTCGGGCAGCCAGGCGGCGGTCACCGTCGCCGACCGCGCTTCCGGAGCGGCCACGAGCCGGAAGCCGAGGGCTTCGAGACCGGCGCCCGCCCCGGCCGCAATCGCCGCATGGCGGGCCCACGTTCGCTCGGGTCCCTCCCGGACGAGCGCCGCGACCCCCAGCCGGAGGCCATACAGGACGGTGACCGCCGGCGTCCAGGGGGTCTGGCCCTTGGCGGCCATCGAGCGAGCCTCCCGGAAGTCCCAGTAGTGGCGCGCCATGCCGGCGGTGGCCTCCGCCGCGCGGGCCCGCTCGCCGACCGCTGCGATCGCGATGCCCGGTGAGGCCATGAAGGCCTTCTGCGAGGCGCTGACCACGAGGTCCACGCCCCAGGCATCCATCGCGAACGGCATCGCTCCCAGGCCGCTGATCCCGTCGACCAGGACGAGCGGCGCGCCGGGCGCCTCGCGTATGACCGCGGCCAGCTCGCGGAGCGGGTTCGCGACGCCGGTCGAGGTCTCGTTGTGGGTCAGCAGAACGGCACGATACGGCTCGTGCGCGGCGAGGTGGGCGGCCACGACCGCCGGGTCGGCGGCCTGCCCCCACTCGACGTCGAGCCGCTCGACGTCGGCGCCGAAGATGCCCGCGATGGCCGCGAACCGCTCCCCGAAGCCGCCGATCGAGACGCCGAGCACCCGGTCGCCGGGCGACAGGGTGTTGACGATCGCCGCCTCGAGCGACCCGGTGCCGGACGAGGTCAGCAGGAACACGTCGCCCGAGGTCCCGATCAGGCCGGCGATGCCGCCGCTGATCTCGCGGAGCATCTCGGCGAACTCCGGGCCGCGGTGGTTGATCATCGGCGCCGACTGGGCGTCGAGGACCGCGTCGGGAACCGGGGTCGGGCCGGGAATGCGGAGGTTCTGGTCCATCGCCGCATGATACCGGCGGGTAGGCGCCGGGTAGACTCCCGACATGCCCCGGCGCACCCCTTCGGCGATGCCCGATCGCCCCCTGTTCGAGGACGCGCCACCGTCGAGCGCCCCGCTGGCCGCCCGCCTGCGGCCGACGACCATCGAGGACTTCGTCGGCCAGCGCCACCTCGTCGGGCCCGAGGGCGCGCTGGTCAAGGTCGCCCGCCCCGGTTACCTGCCGAGCCTCGTGTTCTGGGGCCCGCCGGGAAGCGGCAAGACGACCCTGGCCCGCCTGGTGGCCGAGGCGTCGGGCGGGACCTGGCGCCAGCTCAGTGCGGTGACCAGCGGCGTCGCCGACATCAGGACCCTGGTGGCCGAGGCCCGTGCCCTGCGCGAGGCCGGCGGGCGGACGGTGCTGTTCATCGACGAGCTGCATCGGTTCAACAAGGGTCAGCAGGACGCGCTGCTGCCGCACGTCGAGGAGGGCACGATCACCCTGATCGGGGCGACCACCGAGAACCCGTACTACGAGCTGAACTCGCCGCTCCTGAGCCGGATGCGGGTCTACCGCCTCGAACCGCTCGAGACCGATGACCTGGGGGTCATCGTCGACCGCGGGCTGGCCGATCCGGCCGGGTTGGCCGGACGCGTCTCCCTGACCGATGACGGGCGCGCCGCGCTGCTCGACCTGGCCGGCGGGGACGCGCGCCAGGCACTGAACGTGCTCGAGGCGGCCGCCTCGACCGCACCCGACGGCGCCGCGCTCGATGCGGAAACGATCGCCTCCGCGGCCCAGGAGCGGCTGCTGGCCTATGACCGGGCCGGCGATGGCCATTACGAAGCGATCAGCGCGTTCATCAAGTCGATGCGCGGCAACGACCCCGACGCGGCGCTGTACTGGTGCGCCTCGATGGTCGCCGCTGGGGAGGACCCGACGTTCATCGCGCGCCGGATCGTGATCGCTGCCAGCGAGGACGTCGGCAACGCCGATCCGCGGGCCCTCCAGATCGCGGTGGCCGCGATGCAGGCGGTCGAGATGATCGGCCTGCCCGAGGCGCAGTACGCCCTCGCCCAGGCAGTCGCCTACGTGGCATCCGCGCCGAAGTCGAACCGCGCGGGCGCGGCCTACTGGGCAGCCCTGGCCGATGTCGAGGGTCGGGGTCGGCTGCCGGTGCCGCTCCACCTCCGGCAGGGCACCCATCGCCGCCTCGCCCGGGAACAGGGGCACGGCAAGGGCTACAAGTACCCGCACGACTTTCCGAATGCCGACGTCGAGCAGCAGTACCTGCCCGACGACCTGGTGGGAACGACCTACTACCAGCCGTCGGACCAGGGGATGGAGATCCAGATCGGGGAGCGCCTGGCGCGGCTTCGGGCGGCGCGCAAGACGAACGGCGCCGGGGACTAGCCAGACGGGACAACTCGCCAGCGGCGCTCGGCCTGCACTTGCCTGCCGCCGATCCGTGGGCTATACTGAACCAGATGGTTCAGTATGAACGAACCCGCCTCGATGCGTCGTTCGCCGCGCTCTCGGACGTCACCCGCCGCGGCGTTCTGGAGCAGCTCGGACGTGCAGACGCTTCGATCACGCAGCTTGCCGAGAAGTTCGACATGACGCTCACGGGCATGAAGAAGCACGTCGGCGTCCTGGAGCTGGCCGGTCTCGTCACCACGAAGAAGGTCGGGCGGGTGCGGACCTGCACGCTCGGCCCGCGTCGACTGGACGAAGAGACGGCGTGGATCGAGCGGTACCGCCAGCTCTGGGCCTCACGTTTCAACGAGTTGGACCAGGTTGTCGAAGAACTGAAACAGAAGGAGATCGTCAATGGACGCAAGACGAGAGACTGAGCCCGCTCGTACGGAGAACCGCACGACCACGGAACGAACGTCCGATCGCGAGCTGGTCGTGACGCGAACCTTCAATGCTCCGGCGCGCATCGTGTTCGAGGCATGGACCAAGCCCGAGCTGTTCCAACGGTGGTGGGTACCGAAGTCGTTGGGCGTCTCCCTGCAATCCTGCGAGCTGGATGCTCGTACCGGGGGCACGTACCGTCTCGTGTTCGGCGACGACGCCTCAACGCAGATGGAGTTCTTCGGTCGGTACATCGAAGTGAACCCGCACTCGCGCATCGTCTGGACCAATGATGAAGCTGGTGAGGGCGGAGCCGTCACCACGGTGACGTTCGAGGAGAAGGGCGGCCAGACGCTGCTGGTCATCCACGACCTCTATCCCTCGAAGGAAGCTGCCGACGAGGGCTCCGGAAGCCTGGACGGGATGCCTGAGACGCTCCAGCAGCTCGACGAGCTCCTCGTCAGCCTCGGCGCGACCGTGGCACGGCCATAGGCTCCGTCGATCGCGGCGCCGGGGACTAGCTCGGGATGACCCCGCTCAGGTTCACGATCACGACCGCGACGGCCAGGATGACGGCCATCAGGACCATCAGGACGAGGGTGTTCCGGAGGTCGCGCCCGACGTAGTGGTACTCGACCCGTGCGCTCTCGGCGAGGCGCGAGGACGAGCCACCGGAGGCCGTCCAGCTGGGGGCGGCAGGGGCGGCCGGTGCCGGGCTGGCGGCACGGGTCGTGGGCTCGGCCGCCTCGGCGCGGGGTGCGACCGGAGCGGTCGTCGCCTGGTTCGAGGCCGGGCTGGGACCCTGGCGGGCGCGTTTCTGCTGGCGAGCGCGGCGGGTGGCGGCTTTGCCGGTTCGGCGGGGCATGGAGACCTCGTTCGGAAGCGGAACCGCCGGCGGGCAGGCCGGCGGAGGGTCGGTATGATATCAGCCGTCCGAGCCCGTACCGGGACGACCGCCCTCCGTGCCCGACCTCACCACCCTGTGGCTGCTTGCCCTCAGCGTCGGCGTGCTCGTGCTGGCGGGAGCCGTGATTGCCGTGCAGCGGCGTGCCGCGCGTGCGACCGGGGGCTATCGGCGCCTGACGAGTGATTCGACCGAGGCTTCGCTCGACGAGATGCTCGACCGGCACCTGGATCGGGTCGAGTCCGTGGGCCGGCGGCTGGACGAGCTGGATGCGGAGTACCGATCCCTCGAGGCACGCAGCCGGGGGAGCCTGCAACACCTCGGGATCGTCCGCTTCAACCCGTTTCCGGATACCGGTTCGGACCAGAGCTTTGCGATCGCGCTGCTGAACGACCGACACACCGGGGTCGTGATCAGCAGCCTGCACGCGCGGAGCGGAACGCGGGTCTTTGCCAAGCCGGTCGAGGCGGGACGCGCCACGCACGCGCTCTCCGACGAGGAGGCGGCGGCGCTCCGCATCGCGGCGGAGGGCGCCCCACCCCTCGAGGCCTGATCAGGCCAGGGAACCCAGGCGGCTCAACGCCTCCTCCGCGCTCGGCAAGTCGTCGCCCGCGGCCTGCCGAGCCTGGCGATAGCACGCCGCCGCGGACGGCCGATCGGCGCGCTCCTCGTACAGGCCGCCGAGGGCCAGGAGCAGATCGATCAGCTGCCCGCGGAGGAGCTCGCGACGGTCCTCGACCGCGGCCGAGTCTCCGTAGAAGGGACAGTCGTCGAGGTACTCGCCGCGGTACAGGGAACGTGCCCGCTCGAAGTGCGTCAGCCGATCGGTCGGGTCGGTGGCTGCGCCGGCCGCGGCAAGCTCGGCCGCCAGGTCGGCGACGTCGCTCCCGCCGACGAGCTCCGGGCCGAGGTGGTATCGGTCGTGATGGAAGACGATGGCCTCACCCCGGTTGCGGGCGCGCCGGCCCGGATCGAGGGTGGTCCGGAGGCCGCCCAGGGTCCGGTGGAAGGCGAGATCCGCCCGTTCGAGGTCGACATCGGGCCAGACGATCTCGAGGATCTCGTCCTTCGACACGCCGCGCTCCCCGCGGTCGAAGAGGAACGCAAAGATCGCCTCGGCCTGGCGGGAACCAGCCTTCTCGCCGCCCCATCGGCGGACCAGCTGACCGGCCTGTTCGACCCGCAACGGCCCGAGCGCATACACCTGCAGGCCGACGGGTGCGGAGGCGATCTGCGCGGCGCCGAGGGCTTGATGCAGCTCCACCGCCCGGCGTTCGACGCTCGCCTGTTGTTCGGACAGGGCAGAAAGGGCGTCCGCCTGGCGCTCGTGCGCGGCGCCGAGCACCATCAGGTCGGCCAGGAACTCCGCCGCGCGCCCGAGGAGCGTCATCTCCTGCGCGGTGAACGGCAGCCGGCTCCGCTTGTGTCCGAACACCACGGTTCCGATCGCAGCCGCATCGGTGACCTGGGACGAGCGAAGTGGCAGTGACAGGCCACCAGGCTCACCCCTGGGGTCGCCGCCGACCTGGGCCACGACGAGGCCTCCGGTATCGATCACCACGGCGCGTTGGACATGAAAGGCGCGGGCCACGCGCGCGAGCGCGGGCTCGACCGCCTGGGCAGGCGCCTGCGCCACCAGCCCGTCCTCGGCGAGGGCCCGCTGGAGGCGCTCGGCCATCCCCTCGTAGTCGACGCGCGCGATCGCGCCACGCAGGCGCTCGGACACGGGATCGAACAACGCAACCGACGCGACCAGGGCGAATCCGAGCACGAGCGGCAGGTCGATGGCCAGGGCCTGCCGGACGACGAGATCGAGCCCGATGATGGCGGCGACGCCCGCGGTGAGGCCGACCCCGATCAGGACCGAGTACAGGAAGGCATCCGCGGCCACCGCGGGTGCCAGGAAGACCCCCTGGCCGAATACCGCGTAGGCCGCGGCTCCGAGCGCCACCGCGATGAGCAGGGCGCCGATCCAGGGGTCCGTGGGGACCGCCTGCGACACGATGCGAAGCCCACCGCCGATCGTCCCGATGAGCAGCGTCGCGAGCGCTGCCAGGAGCTGCTGGCGCCGGGCCTGGTCACCCGCGACGTCTCGCAGGGGCAGCGCGACCCAGGTGACCGCCAACACGAGCATCGCGAGGCGAGCGGCCACCCAGACCCATCCGAAGACGACGCCGGGGATCGGGTCGATGCTGAAATGCGGAGGGGTCAGCGCCCACGCCTGGTCGGGCGCCAGGAGTGCGATGCCGGCCATCAGGAACGACAGGAGGTAGGCCGCGACGACGACGCGCATCCGGGCGGCTGACCGCGGTCCGTCCGAAGCGAAGGCCGCCGCGACGTGCAGGGTGACGGCGGGGACCAGCGAGCCAGCCGCGTTCTCGAGCCGGCTCAGCGTCAGGGCCACCTCGGGCTCGGTGGTCAGGCGCTCGCCAAGGATGGCTCCCGACCAGACCACGAGGAGGCCGCAGAGGGACGCGAACACCGCCGCCGCCGGCGCGCGACGGGCATGGATGAACACGGTCAGTCCCAACCAGATGGCGAGGACGGCGACGAGGCCCTGCGCCAGGATCTCGAGCTGGGCGGCCGTGGCAGACTCCCTGAAGGCTCGCCTCAGCGTACGTCTCAAGCAGGTCGGCAACAAGGTCTGGTTCGCGCGAACGATCGCGCGCTCTTGGCGACGGACGAGCTGTCACGGAGGCGATGCACGCTGCCGGCATGCCCGATCCCTCCGCTACCATCGAATCCGTGGCCGCCGTCGTCCCCGCGCCGAACCAGATCCCGATCTTCGAGGAGCTGGAGGGGGAGGCACCGCCGCGGCGTCGCCACCTCCGCGTCCAGCCCCCGCTCCTGGCGGATCTCACGGCGCGTCAACGCAAGGCGGTCACCTGGGGCGAGGGCCCGCTCCTCGTGGTCGCCGGTGCCGGTACCGGCAAGACGACCGTCCTGACCCGCCGCATCGCGTGGCTCATCGCGGAGCAGAAGGCCCGGCCATCGGAGATCCTGGCCCTGACCTTCACGGAGCGGGCCGCCGCGGACATGCAGGAACGGGTCGACCAGCTCGTCCCGTACGGATACGCCGACTCCGTGATCTGCACGTTCCACGCCTTCGGTGACCGACTGCTTCGCGAGCACGGGCTGGCGGTCGGTCTCTCCGACCAGGTGGCCGTCCTGTCACGCCCCGAGCAGGTCACGTTCCTGCGGGAGCACCTCGACGAGCTGCCCCTGGACCGATACCGCCCGCTGGGTGACCCCACCCGCTTCCTGTCCGTCCTGGCCACCCACTTCAGCCGGGCGCGCGATGAGGACATCTCGCCGGCCGATTACCGCGCCGCGGCCGAGCGGCTTGTTGCGCGCGCAGCCGACGACCCGACCGATGGGGCGCTCGCCGAGGAGGCGGCGCGCCAGCTCGAGCTGTCCGCGGCCTACGCCGCCTACGAGCAGCTGCTCCGTGCGGCGGACCGGATCGACTTCGGGGACCAGGTCGGCCTCGCCCTTGATCTCCTCCGCGGACATCCCGACGTCCTGGCCGCCGAGCGCAGCCGCTACCGCTACGTCCTGGTCGACGAGTTCCAGGACACGAACCATTCCCAGTTCGAGCTCGTCCGACTCCTCGCCCCGGCACCCAGCGGCAACGTCACGGTGGTCGGCGACGACGACCAGAGCATCTACCGCTTCCGCGGCGCGGCGCTGTCGAACATCCTCGGCTTCCGTGCCGCCTACCCGAAGACGGGCCGGGTGGTCCTGACCGACAACTTCCGCTCCCCGCAGCCGGTCCTTGACGCCGCGTACCGATTGATCCGCCACAACGATCCCGACCGGCTCGAGGTCCGCGAGCGGATCGACAAGCACCTCCGGGCCAAGGGCAGCGCCCGGGTCGCGGCGGATGCGGTCACCAGCCTGGCCTTCGCCACGACCTCGGACGAAGCGGACGGCGTCGCGGACCGGATCGTGGCGTCCATCGCAGCCGGACGGCGGGCGGCCGACCACGCCATCCTCGTCCGCGGCAACCGCGACGCGGACCCGTACCTGCGGGCACTGAGCCTGCGCCGGGTGGCGTGGCGCTTCAGCGGGACGGCCGGGCTGTACCGCCAGCCGGAGGTCCGGGTCCTGCTCAGCGTCCTGCGCGCCCTGAACGACCCGACCGACTCGGTCAGCCTGTTCGACGTCGCCACGTCGGACATGTTCGGGCTCTCCCCGGAGGAGGCGACCCGTGCCCTGAACCAGGCGGCCCGCCGCCACACCCCGCTCGAGGCCGCGCTCCGGGAAGGCGTGGCGGATCCCGCGCGGGCCACCCTGCGCGGCCCGGCGGCGGCCATCGCGCAGCGGCTGCTGGCCGCCCTCGACGGGCACCGCGAGCATGCCGCGCGGCTCGAGGCGGGGGAGATCCTGTACCGCTTCGTGACCTCGATCGGTTGGCTCGGCCGCCTCGCCCTCGAGGCGCGCGAGACCGGTGTCGAGCGCCTCCAGAACGTCGCCCGCCTGTTCGAGATCCTGCGCGGCGCCTCCTCCGTCCTCCGCGACGCGCGGCTGCCGTTCCTGGTCGCCCGCCTCGACACGCTCATCGCAGCCGGGGACGACCCCGCCACCGCCGACGTCGACCTCGAAGCCACCGACGCGGTCCACGTCCTGACCGTCCACAAGGCCAAGGGCCTCGAGTTCCCGATCGTGTTCCTGGTGGGAATGGCCCAGGACCGATTCCCGACCCGCGCCCGACGCGATGCGGTCGACCTGCCGTCGGCGCTCATCCGCGAGGACGCCGCCGACGGCGACTACCACCTTGCCGAGGAGCGGCGACTGGCCTACGTCGGGATGACCCGGGCCCGTGAGTCGCTGGTCCTGAGCTGGGCCCGCGACGAGGGGGAACGTCCGCGACGGGCGAGCCAGTTCCTGCTCGAGGCCCTCGACGCGGCGGCGGCAACCCTCGACGTGGCGCCCCCCAGCCCGCTGGAGCGGATCGAGCGGCTCCGCCCGCCAGCCTCCGCCCCGACGCCGCACCCGGACCCGCAGCCACGCCGCCCGGGCATCGTCGAGCAGCCGCTGACCCTCAGCTACGGCCAGGTCAACGACTACACCGAATGCCCGGCCCGCTATCGGTACGCGCACCTCATCCGGCTTCCCACCGCGCCCTCGCACCACCTCGTCGTCGGCAAGGCACTCCACGCCGCGGTCCAGGGGTTCCACCGCGCCCAGATGGATGGCCGGCCGATGTCCCGCGAGGGGCTCCAGGCCGAGCTCGACCGGCACTGGGAGTCGACCGGCTTCGTGACCCGCGCCCACGAGGACGCGCGGCTGGCCTCCGCCCGCGCCGCGCTCGACCGGTTCTGGGGCGAGCAACAGACCGATCCGGCCCCGGTGATCGGGGTCGAGCAGGAGTTCGCGTTCCGGTTCGGCACGGACCGGGTCCGCGGCCGGATGGATCGCATCGACGAGGCGGCAGACGGAACGGTGACGGTCGTGGACTACAAGTCGGGCGACGTCCGCGACCCGACGACCGCGGCCCGGCGCTCGCGCGAGTCGCTCCAGCTGGCGATCTACGCCCTGGCCTGGGAGGCGGAGCACGGCCGGCCGCCGGACGACCTGGCGCTCCATTTCCTCGAGTCGGGCGAGGTCGGCCACAGCCTGCCGACGCCGGCGCGCCTCGAGAAGGCTCGGAACCTGATCTCCGCGGCGGCGACCGGCATCCGGGCGGGGGAGTTCGGCGCCAAGCCGGGGCCCATGCGCTGCGGGGGCTGCCCGTTCCGCACGATCTGTCCTGACGCGGCGTGACGGTTCGGGACCGCGTCCTCGTCGCGGCCCTCCTCCTGATCGGGCTGGTCGCCATCCTCGGGGTTGTCGCCCTGGCCGCCAACCTGTGTCCCGCCCCGACGGCTGATGACCCGTGCGCGGACGCGGACCGCAACCGGGCCATCGTGGTGGGCACGGCCGCCTTCGCCGTGGTGGCGCTGATGACGGGGATCGCATTCCTGGCCGACTACCTGACCCACAACCGGATCGTCTACCGCGGCGCGTGGCCGCGGGCCGTGCGCCGCGGCCTGCTGACCGGGCTGGCGCTGGCCGCGATCGCCGGCCTGCGGCTGGTCGACGCCCTGAACCCGTTCTCGGCGATCGTCGTGGTGGCGGTCGCGGTCGCCGCCGAGTGGCTGGCCGTCCGGCGTCTCGACCCCACGTGACCGGGGAGCCGGGCGCGGCACCCGGCGACCCGTTCGCCGGGCAGGCGACCGACGCCGACACCCTGGCCGAGCTGTACGACCTCGAGCACGACGCGATCACCGAGGACTTCGCGTTCTACCGCGGCCTGACCCGGCGCGTCCGGGGAGCGGTCCTCGACCTCGGCTGCGGATCGGGACGCCTGTTCGGCACCTTCCTCGATGGTGGGGCGAGCCGGGTCATCGGGGTCGACAGCTCGACCGCCATGCTCCGCCGCGCCGAGGCCCGCATCGCCGCGGACCCCCGGCTGGCCCGGGCAGGGGCCGAGGGGCGACTCGAGCTCGTCGCCGGCGACGTTCGCTCCGTCCGCCGCCAGGAGCGATACGGGTTGATCGTGGCCGCTGGGGTCGTGCCCCATCTCGACGGCCCGGAGGACCTCTCCCGTCTCCTGGCACGGGCCGCGCGCCTGCTCACGCCACGCGGTCTGCTCGTGCTCGACGACCTCGGTCCGGCCGCCCAGCCCGACAACGACCTGCCGCTCGCCGTCGACTGGGTCGTGAGCTCCGAGGGGCGAACCTTCACCCGTCGCAGCCAGCTCGTGCGCCGCGCGGCGCCGGAGGGACTGCGCGTCGTCCTGTCGACCGTCGTGGACCGACAGGACCCCGATGGTACGATCGCGCGGCTTCCGGCCAGTTTTCGCCTTTGGTACCCCTCTCTTGACACCGTCACGCGGCTGGTTGAGGCTGCGGGACTCGCTGTTGCTGCGACGCATGGGTCGTACGACCCGGGAGCGTTTTCAGCCGGCAGCGAGCGCCTGATCGTCCTCGGCCGCCGGATCCGACATCGGTCGGCGCGACGGAGGACGGAACACGGATGAGGCAAGGCATCGGCACGTGGCTGGCGAGAAAATCAGGCTCCTGTTGATCGAGGATGTGCCGCAGGTCGCGTCGCACATCCGGTCGCTCCTGATCTCCCAGACGAACATCCAGGTCGTCGAGGTCATCGCCGACGGCGACCGGGCGCTGGCCGGTGTGGGGGATTTCGTCCCCGATGTCGTGATCATCGACTGGCTGCTCCAGGGCCGGGTGAGCGGGGCCAAGGCCGCCTCGAGCATTCGCCAGGCGCACCCCGGGGTCGGGATCATCGTGCTGACCGTGCCCCAGGAGCCGATCACCGAGGACCCGGCGCGCGGCATCGATGCCGTGCTCCGGATGCCGCTCGCCGGCTTCGACCTGACGTCGGTCGTTCGGCGCGTTGCCGAGGAACGGGTCACCGCCACCACCGGCGGCGGCGCCCAGATCGTCAGCCTGTTCTCGCCGAAGGGCGGCGTCGGCCGGACGACCCTCGCCTACAACCTGGCGGTGGCGCTTGCCGGCGAGGAGCCGGTCTGCCTGGTCGACGGATCGCTCCAGTTCTCCGACCTGCGCGGCCTGCTCCGCGCCCCGGCCAACGCCCACTCACTGCTCGACCTGCCGACCGACAAGATCAAGGAGGGCGACGTCGCGGAGGTCATGTACCGCGACCCGTCGGGAATCGACGTCCTGCTCGCCCCGCCCCGGGTCGAGATGGCCGAGATGATCACGACTCGGGACATCGAGAAGTCGCTGTCCCTGCTCCGTCGGCTGTACGGGCACGTCGTGATCGACACGCGTGCGGCGCTGTCGGATGACGTCCTCGCCTTCCTGGACGCCTCGGACCTCGTGCTCCAGATCCTGACCTTCGACGCCCAGGCCGTGCGCGCGCTGGCCATGGCCAATGAGGCGTTCAACGCGATCGGCTACCCACCGTCCAAGCTGGCGGTGGTCCTCAACCGGGCCGATTCGTCGGGCGGCATGAGCCGCGAGGAGGTCGAGGAGGTGCTCGGCCAGCACATCGACTTCGAGGTCGTCTCGGACGGCCACCTCGTGCTGGCCGCGAACAACGAGGGCGTGCCGTTCGTGTCGGCCAGCCCCGACGCCCAGATCTCGAAGGGCGTGCGGAGCATCGCCGCCGCCCTGCTCGCCCAGCGCCGGACCCCGGCAGTGTCGTTGGCCGCCCGGTAACCTGCGCGTCGTGGTCTCGCCCGACCCGCGCCCCATCGCCGTTTTCGACTCCGGTGTCGGCGGCCTGACCGTCCTCTCCGAGATCCGGCGCCGGCTGCCGGCCGAGTCGACCGTCTACCTCGGCGACAACGCCCGCACCCCGTACGGGCCGCGACAGGCCGACGAGGTCCGCCGGTTCACGCTCGAGTCCGTTGCCTGGCTGCTCGACCAGGATCCCAAGGTCCTCGTCCTCGCCTGCAACACGGCGACTGCCCAGGCACTCCCCGACGTCCGCGGTCGCGCCCCGGTGCCGGTCATCGGCGTCGTCCGTCCCGGCGGGGTGGCGGCCGCCACCGCGACCCGCAGCCGCCACGTCGGGGTGGTGGCCACCGCCGGCACGGTCGCATCCGGGGCCTACCCGGCCGCGATCGGCGAGGCCGACCCGGCAGTGACGGTCCGCCAGCAGGCCTGCCCGGACCTCGTTCCGCTGGTCGAGGCCGGTGAGCTGAGCGGCGCTCGGGTCGAGGCCGCGGTGGGTGGCTACCTCGACGCCCTGCGCGCCCAGGACTCGCAGCTCGACACCCTGCTGCTGGGCTGCACCCATTACCCGCTCCTGCGTCCCGTCTTCGAAGCACACCTTGGTCCGACAGTCCGCGTCGTCGACTCGGCCTTCACGACCGCGCTTGCCCTGGAGGACCTGCTCGACGCGCTCCAGCATCGGAGTGGGCCGGGCACCGGGGGGCCGGGCGGGAGCCGGGTCGCGACGACCGGGGAGCCCGCGGCGTTCCGCGCGGTTGCGCTGCGGCTCTTCGGGGAGAGCCTCCCCGAGGTCGAGGCCGTCGACCTCGCTCCCGCGGGGGCAGCCCGCGCCGACTAGACTTCCGCGGTGAGCCGCAGCACGGCCCGCCTGACGGCGGGCATCGTCATCGGCAGCCTGATCGCCGCCACTGTCGCCGTCGCCGGCCGCCGCCTCGAGCGCCGCGCGGGGACCAACCTCCTCGACTGGCCGACCATTCGCGGGATCGCCCGCCGCCGGATCGGCGCCCGCAGCGGCCGGCTGACCGCCGCCGAGCGCGGCCGGGCCGAGACCTTCTACGCCCTGGCCGCCGAGCGCGTCGGCCCGCTGGTCGCGGCCGAGATCGGTGCAGCGCCGACCGAACCCCTCGAGGCCCCCGCGGTCATCGATCGGCTCGAGTGGATCGACCTGAACCTCGCGACCTTCCAGCGCCTGATCGGCCGGCTCGAGTCCGAGCTGACGACCAGCCGGCCGACCCCGCGGGGCGCCGGGCCCGCCCTGGCCAGGATCGTGAACCGGAGCATGGGCAACCACCAGCTCGGCTGGCTGCTCGCGTTCCTCGCGACCAAGGTGCTGGGGCAGTACGACATCAGCCTGCTCGCGACCGCCACCCCGGCCCGGGGCCGGCTCTATTTCGTCGAACCCAACGTCGTCGGGACGGCCGACACGCTGGGCGTCAACCGCGACGTGTTCCGCACCTTCATCGCGATCCACGAGGTGACCCACGCCCACGAGTTCGAGGCCCATCCGTGGCTGCGAGCCCACTTCGCCGGCCTGGTCGACGACACCGTCCACCAGCTCGCCGCCGACGCGGGTGGGATGTGGAGCCGCCTCGCCCAGGCGCGGTCCGGCAGCGGACACTGGATGGAGCGGATCATGACGCCCGCCCAGCGCGAGGCGTTCAGCCGGACCCAGGCGCTGATGTCCCTGCTCGAGGGCGCCTCGAACCACGTCATGCACGCCGTCGGCTCCCGGATCCTGCCCGGCTTCGACGAGCTCCACGAGCGGTTCGAGGGCCGCCATCGACGTCGGTCGCCACTCGAGCAGCTGATCCTGCGCGTCACCGGCCTCGACCTGAAGATGGAGCAGTACGCCGAGGGTGAGCGCTTCGTCTCGGCGGTCGTCGCCCGGACTGGACAGGTCGGCTTCGCACGCGTCTGGCGCGGCCCGGAATGGCTGCCCAGCCTCGCCGAGATCCGGAACCCGGAGGCCTGGATCGAGCGGGCGGCGATCATGGACGGGCGCGGAGGCGACCGCTGACCAGCGGTCGGGAGATCCGCGTTCTCTCGACGCCGATCTTCGGTGCGCCACTCACCCCGGAGATGGTGGCCCGGATCGAGGCCGTGCCCGGCGCCCGGGTGACCCAGATCTCGCGGGACGGGCTGACCCATGGCGACGCCGACGCGGTCCTCGGCGAGGCCGAGGTCCTGCTCCGCGGCCAGATCGCCTCCTCGGTCCTCGACCACGTCATCGCCCGCGCTCCCGCGCTGCGGTGGATCCACTCGATCTCGGCCGGGGTCGACCGGGTCGTCACGCCGCTCACCCGGGAGCGTGGCCTGCAGGTGACCAACGCGCGCGGCGTCTTCTCGCCCCCGATCGCCGAGTACGTGGTCCTGATGTGCCTGGCCATCGCCCGCCGCCTGCCGCAGCTCTTCGACCTCCAGCGCGAGCGAACCTGGCAGCCCCTCCGGGGTGAGGAGCTCAGCGGGCTCACCGTCGGCATCGTCGGCTACGGCAGCATCGGTGCCGAGGTCGCCCGCCTGCTCGAGCCGTTCGGGACCCGGATCGTCGCCACCCGGCGCCGGCCAGAGCTCGGATCGGGTGGCCGGGCCAACGTCGCGGTGTGGGGGATCGACCGCCTCCACGACCTGCTGCGCGGCGCGGACATCGTCCTGATCGCCGCGCCGCTGACCGACGAGACCGCGGGGTTGATCGGTCCGAGCGAGCTCCAGGAGATGCCGGGCCACGCCTGGCTGATCAACATCGCCCGCGGCCGGCTCGTCGACGAGACCGCCCTCCGCCGCGCGCTGGCCAACGGCTGGATCGGGGGTGCCGTGCTGGACGTGTTCGACGAGGAGCCGCTCCCCGCCGACTCGCCGCTGTACGACACCCCGAACCTCGTCATCACCCCCCACACCTCGTGGTCGAGCGACAAGGTCGTCGAACGCAGCATCGACCTGTTCGTCGCCAACCTCGAGCGCTACCTCGCCGGTCAACCGCTCGAGAACCAGGTCGACCTCGAAGCCGGCTACTGACCGATGGGCACCTGACCGATGCAGGTCGCCATCGTCGGCCTGCCGGGCTCGGGCAAGACCACCGTGTTCGCCGCGCTGGGCGGTCATCCGGTTGAGGGCGGACATGCCGCCGGGCGGGCGGCGCCGAACGTCGGTGTCGTCCCGGTGCCCGACCAGCGAGTCGACGCGCTCGCCGGGGTCTTCCGCCCGAAGAAGTCGGTGTATGCCGACGTCACCTACGTCGACCTCGCGATCCCGGCCGGCGCCACCAGGGCCGGGACGGTCGACCCGGACCTGCTGGGCCGGATCCGGACCTCGGACGCCCTGCTCCACGTCGCGCGCGCCTTCGACAGCGCGGCCGTGGAGGGCCCTCCCGACCCGTGGCGCGACGTCGAGGAGCTCGACCTCGAGTACGTCGTCGCCGACCTCGATGTCGTCACCAGGCGGCTCGAGAAACTCGGGACCTCCGGCCGGCACGGGACCGCCGCCGAGCGCGAGCAGAACGCCCGCGAGGAGGAGCTGCTGGGCCGGCTGCAACCGGTCCTGGAGGATGGACGGCCGCTGCGCGAGCTGGCCTGGACCGATGACGACGAGCACCTGGCCCGCGGCTACCGCTTCCTGTCGCAGAAGCCGCAGCTCGTCGTCCTGAACGTCGGGGAGGATCGCCTCCCGGAGGCGGCGACGGCCGAACGTGAGGCCCAGGCCGCGCACGGCAGTCGTGGGCGCGACGTCATCGTCCTGGCGGGTGGTATCGAGGCCGAGATCGCGGCCCTGCCGCCCGACGAGGCGCAGCCGTTCCTCGACGACCTGGGGATCCCGGAGGCCTCGCGCGGGCGGGTGATCGCCCGGACCTACGCGCTGCTCGGCCTCCATTCGTTCCTGACTGCCGGGCCGGACGAGTGCCGGGCCTGGCCGATCCCGGTGGGCGCCACCGCGCTCGACGCGGCGGGCACGATCCACTCGGACCTGGCGCGGGGGTTCATCCGCGCCGAGGTCGTCGACTGGGAGGACCTCGTCGCCTGTGGATCGATGGCCGAGGCGCGGAAACGAGCCCTCGTCCGTTCCGAGGGAAAGGCCTACCCGGTGCGCGACGGCGACGTGATCGAGGTGCTGTTCAACGTCGGCCGCTGAGCGCGGCGATCAGGAGGGGTCGAGCTCGACGACGATGCTCCGGAATTCGTCCGAGGTCTCGACCAGGAACGTGTCCTCGTCACGGATCCCGATCGACATCGATGCGGCCAGCTTCTCGTCCCCGATGTACGTGAACCCGTGGGTCCGTTCGAGCTCGCGGGCGACCGCCTCGACGAGGGTGTCCTCCTCGAACGTCTCGATGACCGCCGTCCGCGCTGCGCGGACGAGCGCATCGAACTCCTCGCCGCTGTAGGCTCGGTCGCTCACGAGCAGCGCGTTGGTCAGCAGGTCGGTGGGGCCCTCGTGGAGCTCGTAGAAATGGAGGCTCATCGGTGACCGATGATATCCGGGCCGATCCGGACTCGCCTGTCGACCTCCTGGTCGTCGGCGGGCTGACGATCGACGTCCTGGACGGCGCCCAGGTCGTGGGCGGTGCGGCGCGCCACTCGACCGAGGCGGCGATCGCCGCCGGGCTGCGGGTCGCGCTCCTCACGGTGGCCGCCGACGAGCCCGTGATCCGCGACTGGATCGCGGGCATGGGCGACCGCGTCGCCTGGCAGGCCGCCGCCACCACGATCGTCTTCGAGCACCACGGTCACCACGCGGCGCGACGGCTGCGCCTCCGATCGGCGACGGATCCGATTCGTCTGGCGGAGGGCGACCGGGTGCCGCCCGCGCGGGCGCTCCTGTTCGGCCCGGTGGCCGGCGAGGTCACCGACGACCTGGTGGGCGGGCTGCGCGCCCAAGCCAGGTCCGCCGGGCTCCAGGGCTGGCTGCGCCGGACGGATGCCGAGGGCTGGGTCGAGCGGGTGCGCCTGTCGGAGGTCGGCGACCGGACCGCGGCCGCGCTGCGTGGCCTGGACCTGCTCCTCGCGAGTGTCGACGAGCTGCGCGGCGAGGACGGCGAGGAGGGGATCCGTCGCCTGCGCGCCTGGGCCGGTCCCGGGCCCGAGCTCGTGGTCACCACGGGCGCCGACGGGGCCTGGGTCGACGACGGCCACGGGCCGCCCCGCCACGTCCCGGCCGGGGCGCGGACGGACCGCCACACGATCGGCGCCGGCGACGCGTTTGCCGCGGTCCTCGTCGCGCGTCGCGCGGCCGGCCTCGACCTCCGGGCGGCAGCGTCGCGCGCAGCCGCGGCAACGAGTCGGTTTCTCGAGACACGCCCCGACCCACTCCCGCCGACGATCGATTCATGACGACCCAACCGGCGAGCTTCGCCGAGCTGGACGGCACCGCCTGGCGGGCGACCCGCTTCGGGCCGGGCCTGGTGGAGACGCCTGCCGAGGAACAGGAGTTCAGCTTGGAGGTCCAGGGAGACCGGCTCGCCGGGAAGTCGGGCTGCAACCGCTACATGGGCGGCTGGGAGGTCGAGACCGAATCCATTCGGATCGGTCCGCTGGCGAGCACGATGATGTGGTGCGAAGGGCTCATGGACCTCGAGCGCGCGTTCCTCGAGGCGCTCCAGGCCGTCCAGGCCGCGCACCGCGACGGCGAGCACCTCGTCCTTGCCGACGGTGAGGGCAACCCGCTCATCGAGCTGGCCCCGGTCGAGGACGCCGGCTAGGCGGCCGACGCCCGGGCCGCGCGCCGTTCGGCGGCGGCCACCCAGATGGTGAGCCGGCGCCGGCGCCGCTCGACGAGCAGCCGCGCCCGACCGATCTTGTCCATGCTCCCGCCCCGGCCGAGCGCCAGGGCGAGGTCGAGCACGCGCGAGGCGGCCCGGGTTGCCTCCAGCGCCCCGACCAGGTCCGCCGCGTGCCGCTCGCGGATCCGGGCGACCTCGATCCACGCGAGGGCGGCCTCCACCGTTCCGCTGCGCGCCGCCTCGCGCCACAGGGTCTCGGCCCGCTCGGTCCGACCGCGACGGATGAGGACTCGGGCCGCCAGGCGCCGAACGCGGAGCGGCTCCTCCCCCGCGGCGCGCTCCAGGCTCTCGGCCAGGACGTTCTCCAGCAGCTCGATGGCCTCGTCCTCGGCGCCGACCCTGAGCAGCTCAAGCGCCAGCCCGCGATGGTCGACCGCAGTCCCGTCCCGCCAGCCGCCGTCCCGCAGCCGGCGCAGCTCGGCGTCGAGGAGGGCCAGCGACGCGACGTCCTGGGCGTTGTGGTCGATGACCGCCGCCAACAGGTCGGGCGAAGCGCCGGCGAGGTACGCGAACCAGCGCTGCGGAACCTCACTCGACGGGCAGTCGCTCCGGCGCCGGACCTGGAGCACGTCGCGCTCGACGTCGGCCAGCCGGGCGCTGCCGAGGAGCCGGCGCCACAGGCGCCGGGCGACCGGGAGCAGGTCGTCGTGGCGGGCGGGCAGCTCGACGAGCCGGCGGCCGAGCCCGTGGATCGTCATCCGGGCGGTCATGAGCGGGATATCGAAACCACGCCCGTTGTAGGTGACCATCCGCTCGACGCCCTCGACCCAGCCGAGGACGGTGCGGAGCAGCGCCGGTTCGTCGGGATAGTCGGGGAGCAGCGCCTGGCGAACGATGATCGCGTCGCCCTCGATCCGGCCGACCGCGGCGAGGATCACCACCGTCCCCGCACCGGTCGACAGGCCGGTGGTCTCGGTGTCGAAGTAGCAGGTGGTGAGCGGCTCGGCCGCCAGCCGCGCGACGACGTCGGCGGGGAGCGGTACGCGTCGCTCGACAATCGCCACCCGGCCACCCTCGACCGTCGTCAGCCGCGCCCCGTTCCAGCCAGCCAGCCGGACGGCGACGTCGTCGTTGCGCGCCACCGGCATCGGTCGTGGACCGAGCTCGCGGACCGCCCTCAGGCGTTGCTCGAGGGTCATGCGCGGGCGCGGGCCAACCCGATGAGCAGCTCGAGGGCGGTCGCCTTGCCCCGTGGGCCGACCTCGGTGGGCGGCCCGACGCATCCCGGGCACCCGTCGAGACACGGACAGTCGCGGACCGCGTCGCGACACATCGCGAGCAGGTCGTCCCACAGGTCGTGGAGCCGTTCGCTCAACCCGACCCCGCCGGGGACCGCGTCGTACAGGTACAGCGTCGGCCGGCCGGTGAACGGCGCCTGCACCTGGGCGAGGACGCCGAGGTCGCGCGGGTCGCACATGAGCAGGAGGGCGCCGGTCGTGCGGGCCACCCGTGCGAGCCCGATGAGCGCGCCGTCGAGCGTGTCCCGGTCGTATCGGTTGACGAGCTCGGCGGGCGGGACCAGCCACGTCGAGGTCGTGTGCATCTCCTGCTCGGGGATGCTGATCGAACCCCACCCGACGTTCTCGTGGGTGTGGTACTTGAGCTTCTTGAACATGGTCACCTTCCAGGCAACCATCACCTCGCCGCGCTGGCGCAGGCCGGCCGGCGGCGTATCGGTTTCGTCGAAGACCTCCAGCACCTTGAGGGTGATGCCGAGGTCGGCATCGGTGTAGTAGTCGACATCGGTCTGGGTGACGTAGGCCTTGCGCTCCTCCCAGTCGAGCCGATCGACGTGGTGCTGAATGCCCTGGTGGATGTAGATCGCCTTCTCGTGCACGAAGAGCGGC
>DATBLJ010000052.1:0-5608 GCA_036555375.1 Candidatus Limnocylindria bacterium | reverse complement strand
CAGCCCGAACCGCGAGAAGGCGATCCACCGCGCCCTGAGCATGGGAGGCACGCATGCCTCCGCGTAGGTACACCCAGAACCGCCGTGGGCCACGCCCGCCGAAGCGTCGCGAGAGCAACGCGGCCGCCGCGGCGGCGGCGGCGGAGACCGCCACCTTGGCCCGCCCGACCGGGCCGGTCGAGGTGGCGTCCACGGTCGTCGTCCAGGACCTCGCCGCCGCGCTCGGCGTCAGCACCGCCGCGGTCATCAGCGAGCTGATCCGGAACGGGATCTTCGCCACGATCAACCAGTCGATCGACTACGACACCGCCTCGTTGGTCGCCGCCGAGATGGGCATGGAGCTGGTCGAGAAGGGCGCCGGCGAGAAGGACGAGGCCGCACCCGAGCTCGTCGCGCCGGGGACGGTGTCCGAGGACGGCGTTCGGATCACGCCGTGGGGCGAGGACGATCCGGCCAACCTCGAGGTCCGGGCCCCGATCGTCACGATCATGGGCCATGTCGACCATGGCAAGACGAGCCTGCTGGACGCCATCCGCGACACGGCGGTCGCGTCCCGCGAGTCGGGCGGCATCACCCAGCACATCGGCGCCTCGGAGACGAGCCACAACGGCCGGCGGATCGTGTTCCTCGACACCCCGGGTCACGAGGCATTCACCGCGATGCGGGCCCGCGGCGCCCAGGTGACCGACATCGCGGTCATCGTGGTGGCCGCCGACGACGGAGTCATGCCCCAGACCCGCGAGGCGATCGACCACGTGCGGGCCGCCCGCGTCCCGATGATCGTGGCGATCAACAAGATCGACAAGCCGGACGCCAACCCGGACCGAGTGAAGCAGGAGCTCGCTGACCAGGGCGTCCTGATCGAGGAGTTCGGCGGCGACATCCCGTCGGTCGCGGTATCGGCAAAGCAGGCGATCGGCCTCGACGACCTGCTCGAGGTCATCGGCCTGGTCGCCGACCTCCAAGACCTCAAGGCCAACCCCAACCGCGAGGCGTACGGGACGATCATCGAGTCGAAGGTCGAGAAGGGACGCGGCAACGTGGCCACCGTCCTCGTCCAGACCGGGACCCTGAAGGTCGGGGACATCGTGACCGTGGGCAAGACCTACGGCCGGGTGCGCGCCCTCCAGAACGCTGCCGGCCGCCGGGTCAAGGAGGCGGGACCGGCGACCGCGGTCGAGATCATCGGTCTCCAGGACCTGCCCGAGGCCGGCGACCTGCTGCGGGTCACCGCCGACGAGAAGGCCGCCCGCGACGCGGCCGAGGTCGTCGAGCGCCATGCCGCGGCCGGGTCGGGGACCAGCCTCGAGGACATCAGCGCCCAGATCCAGGCCTCGGAGACGAAGGAGCTGCGAGTCATCCTGAAGACCGACGTCCAAGGCTCGCTGGGCGCCATCCGCCATGCGCTCGACGGGCTGAGCACGGCCGAGACCCGGATCAACATCCTCAGCGAGGGAGCCGGCGGGATCAACGAGTCCGACATCCTGCTCGCCGCCGCATCCCAGGCGGTGGTCGTCGGCTTCAACACCCAGCTCGATCCGGGCGCCGAGCGCGCGGTCGAGGCGTCGGGCGTCGACGTCCGCCTGTACGAGGTCATCTACAAGCTGACCGATGACATCGCGCTCGCCCTCCAGGGTCTGCTCACGCCCAAGCTGGTCGAGCAGATCGAGGGCCATGCCGAGGTCCGAATGCTGATCAAGGCCGGCAAGGCCGGCACGATCGCCGGGTCCTACGTCCTCGACGGCCGGATGGTTCGTGGCGGCCAGGCCCGGCTCCTGCGCGGCGGCCAGCTGATCGTAGAGGCGCGCATCGAGTCGCTCCGCCGCTTCAAGGACGACGTCCGCGAGGTCGCGACCGGCTTCGAGTGCGGCATCGGCCTCTCGGGCTCGCCGGAGATCGCCGAGGGCGACGTGATCGAGTGCTTCCAGATGGTCTCGGAGGGGTCCGCCTGAGCCAGCGCACCGATCGGCTCGACAGCCAGATCCGCGCCGAGCTGATGTCGATCTTCCAGCGCGAGATGGCCGATCCACGGATCGGCTTTGCGACGGTCACCCGCGTCCACACCTCGCCCGACCTGACGCTGGCCCAGGTCTGGGTCTCGGTCTACGGACCCGACGCCGACCAGGGCGTCACCATCAAGGCCCTGACCGATGCCGCCGGATGGCTCCGCCATCGGCTCGGCGAACGGCTCACCATGCGGAAAGTGCCGCGTCTCGAGTTCCGGGCCGACGAGTCGATCGCCAGTGGCGACCGGGTGCTCCGCATCCTCCAGGACATCGACACCCCCGAGGACCCGCCGGATGCGTGAGGTCGTCGACGCGCTGCGCGGCGCGCAGCGAATCACGGCCATCGGCCACGAGAACCCCGACGCCGATACGCTCGGAGCGGCGCTGGCCATCCGGACCGTGGGGGAGCGGCTGGGCATCCCGGCCGAGGTGGTCCTCGCCGATCCGGTGCCGGGCTACCTCCAGTTCCTGCCCGGCGTCGAGAGCGTCCGGACCGTACCGAGCTTCGAGCCGGACGTCGCGGTCATCGTCGACTGCGGCGACCTGGCACGGATCGGGAGCCTGGCCTCCGAGCATGCCGACTGGCTGGCGGCATCGCGGATCGTGAACATCGACCATCACGTCAGCAACCCCGGCTTCGGGGCGGTCAACCACGTCGACGCCGAGGCGGCCTCGACCTGCGAGATGGTGGCGCTGCTCCTGCCCGATCTCGGAGTCGAGCTCGACGCCGACCTCGCGACCGTGCTCCTCGCCGGGATCGTGAACGACACGCGGACGTTCGCCCACCCCAACGTCACGCCCCGCACGCTGCGCGTCGCCGCGACGCTGGTCGAGGCCGGGGCCGACCTGGCGCTCATCAACCGGAAGATCTACGCCGAGAAGTCGAACGCAACGATCGCGGTCTGGGGCCTCATGCTGGCCGGGGTCGGGACGGCCGCCGGCGGCCGGATCATCCACGCCGCGATGACCGAGGCCATGCTCGCCCAGACCGGCGCCCGGCGCGAAGCGTCGGAGGGTTTCATCGACCTCCTCAGCCTGTCCCGCGAGGCCGATATCGTCCTCCTCTTCAAGGAGCACGGACCGGCCACGACCCGGGTCAGCATCCGGACCTCGGATATCGCCGACGCGGTGGCGATTGCCGCGAAGTTCGGCGGGGGAGGCCATGCCCGGGCGGCCGGCTGCACGGTCGACGCCCCCCTGGCCGAGGCCCGTGACCAGGTCCTCACCGAATCCGAGCGAGAGCTCGCGCGCGCCGATGATCGGCGTCATTAACCTCGACAAGCCGGTCGGCCCCACCTCGCACGACATGGTCGGCCTCGTCCGCCGACTGAGCGGGCTGCGCCGGATCGGGCACGCCGGCACCCTCGACCCGCTGGCCTCCGGCGTCCTGCCGATCCTGGTCGGCCCCGCCACCCGGCTGTCCCAGGAGCTCACCGGCGGTCGGAAGCGCTACGACGCAATCGTCCGGCTCGGCTTCCGGTCGCAGACCGATGATGCCGAGGGCCCGATCGAAGCCGGCGAGCCACCACCCGACGAGGATGCGGTGCGGGCCGCCCTCCCCGAGTTCGTCGGCACCTTCGAACAGCGACCCCCGGCCTTCTCCGCGCGAAAGGCGGGCGGCGTGGTCGCGTACCAGGCAGCCCGCCAGGGTGAGGCGCTCGAGCTAACGCCCCGCGAGGTCACGATCCACGCGGTCCGACTGCTCGACGTCAGCCAGGGCGAGGGCTACCTCGACGTCCACCTCGACCTCGAGACCGGATCGGGGACCTACATCCGGTCGGTTGCCCGCGACCTCGGGGAGCGGCTCGGGTCCGGTGGCTACCTCCACGCCCTGCGGCGGACCGAGGCGGCCGGGCTGTCGGCGAGCGAAGGGCACACCCCCGAGGCGCTCGAAGCGCTGGCGGCGGCGGGAACGCTGGACGAGGCGCTGATCCCGGTCGAGCAGCTCCTCGACCTGCATGCCGTCACCCTCGACGCCGACCAGGCCGGGCGTTTCACGCACGGCGGGGAGGTGGCCTGGTCCGGCGACGGTCGCGTCCAGGTCCACGGTCCGGCCGGACTGCTGGGCATCGGCGAGCTGGGTGACGGTCGCCTGCGACCCCGGACCGTGTTGGCGGAGGGCGGATGACGACGCTCGCCATGAACCGGGTGCACAGCCTGGACGAGGTCGCCGCGCTCGAGATCGGTCCGGCGGCGCTCGCGCTGGGCGTCTTCGACGGCGTCCACCGCGGCCACCAGGCGCTCCTGTCTGCCACCCGAGAGGCTGCCGCGGCTCGTCGCGCGCATCCGGTGGCCCTCGTCTTCGATCCGTCGCCAATCGAGGTCATCCGTAATGACCTCACGCTCGAGCGTGTCGCCCCGCTGCGGGAGAACCTGGCGGCCATCGCGGAGGCCGGGGTCCAGCCGATCGCGATCCGCTTCGACGAGCCGCTCCGCGACCTGCCGGCCGAGGTCTTCCTCGACCGGCTCGGCCCCGGCATCCGGCCGGTGGCCGTGGTCATGACCCCGGCCAGCGCCTTCGGGAAGGACCGGGCGGGAACGCCCGAGCACCTGGCCACCGCGGGAGCCGAACGTGGCTGGGAGGTCGTCCGCCTCGACCCGGAGGTCGATGGCGGGGTGATCTCCTCGACCCGGATCCGGCGCGCGCTCGCTGACGGAGACGTCCTGGCCGCCACGAACCTGCTGGGCCGGTACCCGGCACTCACCGGGACGGTGGTCCGTGGCGACGGCCGTGGCCGCGAGCTCGGGTTCCCGACCGCCAACCTCGCCTTCGCCTATCGGCCGGCCCTTCCCGCGCTGGGGATCTATGCCGGCCTGGCGAACGGCCTGCCGGCGGTGGTCAGCATCGGTCGGCGCCCCACCTTCCACACCGACGGACAGGTCATCGCCGAGGCGCACCTGCTCGACTGGTCAGGTGACCTCTACGACCAGCCGCTCCGCGTCGAGCTCGTCTCTCGACTGCGCGACGAGGAGCGGTTCGCGTCGGTACCCGAGCTCGTGGCCCAGATGGACCGCGATGCGTCGGCGGCCCGTGCCGTGCTGAGCGGGATCGCCTGAAAACCGTTACGGGCTGGTCGTTGCGGTGGCGAACCAGAATGACTGCACGCCGGCGTAGATCACGCCGTCGGGCACGACCCACATGCCCTCGGGAAAGTCATTCAGCTCACTGGCCACGGTGATCTCGGTCCAGGAGGCACCGTCTGTCGAAGCCCACGCCTCGCTGATACCGGGCCACAGGTTCGGATCCTCCCCATGGGCGGTCGGGCCGAGCGCAACCACCCGAACGCCGTCAGCGGCCATCAAGTCGTTCGGCGCGGGTGCCGGAGACCACGTGAGACCGTCTGGAGACGCCCAGCTGCCGGTGAAGCGCGGGCCGGTGTGCCCTTCTCGGAGGCCGGCCCATGCGACGAGGCCATCGGCCCCCGCGAGCACCCTCCCGAACTCGTTTCCGCCGATCGGACCGACGTCCACCGTCGTGCCCGTCCATGAACGCGCGTCTTCCGATACCCACGCGGCCGCCATGGCGGTGTCCACGCGCGGCCCGGCGTCAACCGCACCGACGATGACGAAGCCCCCGTCGAAGGCCACGACAGCCTCGAGGA
>DATBLJ010000041.1:0-34555 GCA_036555375.1 Candidatus Limnocylindria bacterium | reverse complement strand
AGCTCGGGGAAGACGACGAACACGTTCTCCTGGGACTGCTCGAGGACCCACATCGAGCGCGGGTCGAGCCGCGTCCCGCAGTCGACCACGACGAAGTCGAACATCGTCCGCAGGGTGCCGATGACCTGCTCGACCTCCTCGACGCTGATCCGCGCCGCCGAGTCGGGGCTGGTGGGCGAGGCGAGCAGCTGGAGGCCGGAGCCGTGAGGGGTGAGGTAGCCGGCCAGCGCGTCGGGATCGGTCAGCGCAATGTCGTCCACGGCCAGGCGAGCGAAGTCGAGCTTCGGCGAGAGGTTCAAGTGGGTGGCGGCCTGCCCGAACTGGAGGTCGAGGTCGACGAGGACGACCCGCGAGCCGACGACCTCCGAGCCGGCGCCTCCCGAGGCGAGGAGCGCAGCGCAGTTGACGGCCAAAGCGGTCGTCCCGACGCCGCCCTTCGGGGAGAAGAACGCGATCATCTGGCCGGCGCCCGGGCTGACCGGTCCCGGGGCGACCGTTCCGGCGCGGATCAGGAGGGCGTGGACCCGGGCCTCGAGCTCGCGGCGAGCGAACCCGCCCTCGATGACGTCATCCGCCCCGGCCTCCAGGAACGCGATCCGCGCCTCGACGTCGCCCGGCGGGGCCACGACCAGGATCGGGATGCCCTCGTCCTGGCGCGCGGCCCGGAGCGAGCCGATCGCGCCTGACGCCGTGAGGCCCTCGGCAATAACGAGGTCGACGTCACCCTCGCCCAGGGCGGCAACCGCCTCGGCTGGAGTCGCGACCTCACGGACGTCCTGGTCGGACGTCGTCAGGGCACCGTGCAGCGCGTTCCGGAGTGCCTCGTCCGGGGCGCAGATCAAGATCGTGGGGCGACGGGTCACAGCATCCTCAGTTTGGACACGCGAAGACACATCAGGATAGACGCCACCTGCGAAGGCCGCCACCGGCAGGTCCCGGAGGCCTCGGCTATACTCGGAGCACGCCTCCACACCGGAGGCGGTCGTGTTCCCAAACCCCTTTCTGCCGCACCGCCACCGGTGAGTGCCGCAAACCCAGAGAGAGGAGACCCCGGCCCGTGCGCCGATACGAACTCATGCTCCTGTTCCGTCCCGACCTGGAGGACGACCAGCTCCAGGCGGCGGTGGAAAAGGTGACCCGCGCGATCGTGAACGCCGGTGGCAGCCTGTCGAAGATCAGCCCCTGGGGCAAGCGACGGCTGGCCTACCCGATCCAGCATCACCGAGACGCGTCGTACTTCCTGATCCACTTCGACATCGAACCGGCAGCCGTCCGCGACATCGAGCGGGGCCTGCTGATCAGCGAAGAGATCCTCCGTCACCTCGTCGTCGTCCTCCCGCCGCGCGCCCGGCGCGACGAGGACGAGAGCGAGGGGTCGGACGGAGCCGAGGAGCTCGGGCCGCCCACCGACGAGCCCGAGACCGAGCCAACCAGCGCGGCGGATGACCGCGCACCCGATGTCGGCGAGACGGCCGAGGAGGCCGCGCCCGCCGAGCAGGAAACCGAGGAGGCGGCCGGATGACCCTGAACAAGATGATGATCATCGGCAATCTGGGTGCCGATCCCGAGTTGCGCTACACCCCAGCCGGCAAGGCCGTCACGAACCTCCGGGTGGCCGTGAATGACCGGCACCGGGGTCCGGACGGGGAGTGGGTCGAGGAGACCCAGTGGTTCCGCGTCGAGCTCTGGGACCAGGCCGCCGAGCGGGCCGCCGAGCGCTTCCGCAAGGGCAACAAGGTCTTTGCCGAAGGCCAGCTGCGCGTTCGCGAGTACGAGGGGAATGACGGTCAGAAGCGGAGCTCGGTCGAGATCCGCTTCGCGCGGGTCGTCTCCCTCGAGCGCCGAGACCCGGGTGAGGGCTTCGGTATCGGCGACGCGGCCAGCGACGCTCCGCCGGCTGCCGTGCCGCGCGGTGCCGCCGTCGCGGCGCCGGCCGACGGACCGGCCACCGAGACCGTCGACCTCGACGACATCCCCTTCTGACACCGAGGACCTGAGACCGCATGCCCAACCAGGCTCGCCCCCGCCGCCGTGAGTCGGCGGACTACTACCGCGACCGCCGTCGACGCAAGGTCTGCAACTTCTGCGTCGACAAGGTCGAGACGATTGACTACAAGGAGGTCAACCGCCTGCGTCGGTACCTCTCCGAGCGCGCGAAGATCGAGCCGCGCCGCAAGACGGGGACGTGTGCCCGCCACCAGCGGATGCTCACCGTCGCTCTGAAGCGCGCCCGGCACGTCGCCCTCCTGCCGATCGCGCCCCAGCACGTCCGGCCCTGACGGGCTGATCGGCTGACCGCCGAACCGGGGCCTGGATCGGCATGGACATCGTCCTCTTCATCGCCGCGCTGGCGATCATCCTCCTCGGTGCCGAGCTCTTCACGAACGGCATCGAGTGGTTCGGCCATCGCCTGAACCTCGGGGAGGGCGCGGTCGGCAGCGTGCTGGCCGCGGTCGCCACCGCCCTGCCGGAGACCTTGATCCCGGTCATCGCGATCATCGGCCCGATCCTGTCGGGCAACGAGGCGAGCGCCGGCTCGGAGGAGGTGGGGGTCGGCGCCATCCTGGGTGCGCCGTTCACCCTGGCGACCCTCGCGATGTTCATCACCGGCCTGGCCGTGATCATCGTCGCCCGACGCGGCACCCGGTCGACCGACATGCAGGTCGACACCGGGATCATGGCCAAGGACGTGATCTTCTTCCTGGTCGGCTACGGGATCGCGATTGGCGCGGCGTTCCTCCCCGAGGAATGGCGCTGGGCCGACGTCGCCGTCGTGATCGCCCTGATCGTGGTGTACGCGATCTACGTGCGTGCCCACTTCCAGGAGCAGGGGGAGAGCGAGGCGGACGAGCTTGCCCGGCTCCACGCGACGCGGCTGCCGGGGATGTCCGGCGATCTTGCCGTCCACGCCGACGACGAGGCGACCGAGCTCGAGGCTCGCGGTCTGCCGCGCCTGTGGATCATCGTCGCCCAGACCCTGGTCGCCCTGGCCTGCATCATCCTTGGCGCCCGGGTGTTCGTGACCGCGGTCGAGCACATGGCTTCCGGCATCGGCTTCGACCCGCGCCTGTTCGCCCTGATCGTGGCGCCCATCGCCACCGAGCTGCCCGAGAAGTTCAACAGCGTGCTCTGGGTCCGGAAGGGCAAGGACACCCTGGCGATGGGCAACATCACCGGGGCGATGGTCTTCCAGGCCTGCTTCCCGACCGCGATCGGCATCCTGTTCACGTCGTGGACCTTCACCGCCGAGAGCGCGCTCTCGTTCGCATCGGCCGGGGCGGCCATCCTGGCGACCCTCCTGATCCTGGGACCGATGATGCGCACGCACCGGCTGAGCGCCCGCGCGCTCCTGATCGGCGGTCCGATCTACGTGATCTACGTCGTGGCCGTGATTGTCCTGCCGGCGAGCGGTTGACGGATGGGACCGGCGGTATACTCTCCGCCGGTGCCGAGCTCTCGTACCGCCCACGCGGCCCGGCCGGTCAGGAGAATGCGTTGTTGAAGCAGGAGACCTCGACTGGCGTGCAACCCGTTCCGCGCTCCACGGAGGGTCTGTGGGCCTATTTCCGGGGTGAGCTGGTCCCCCTGGACGACGCGAAGATCAGCGTCACGACCCATGCCTTCAACTACGGCACGGCCGTCTTCGAGGGCATCCGCGCCTACTGGAATCCGGAGCAGGAGCAGCTGTACGGGCTCGACCTGCTGGCGCACTACCGCCGCCTCCATCGGTCGGCGCCGATCCTCCAGCTCGAGCTGCGCCACAGCGCCGAGGAGCTGGTCGAGATCACCTGCGAGATGCTCCGCCGCTCCCAGATGCGCGAGGACGCCTACGTCCGGCCGATCCTCTACAAGTCGACCGAGGCGGTCGGTGTCCGACTCCACAACCTGGAATCCGACCTCGTGATCTTCACCTTGCCGTTCGGGAAGTACATCGACACCGAGTCCGGCATCCGCGCCCAGGTCAGCAGCTGGCGGCGCAACGACGACAACGCGATCCCGGCCCGCGCCAAGATCACCGGCGGTTACGTGAACGGGGCGCTCGCCAAGTCCGACGCCCAGCTGAACGGGTACGACGAGGCGATCATGCTGACCCAGGACGGCCACGTCAGCGAGGGCAGCGCCGAGAACCTGTTCATCGTCCGCGACGGCGTCCTGGTCACGCCGCCGATCACCGACAACGTCCTCGAGGGCATCACCCGGCGCCACATCATGGAGGTGGCGGGCGACCTCGGGATCGGGGTCCTCGAGCGGGTCATCGACCGCACCGAGCTCTACCAGGCCGACGAGGTCTTCCTGTGCGGGACCGGCGCCCAGCTGGCACCGGTCATCGAGATCGACAACCGAACGATCTCCGGCGGCTCGCCAGGACCGATCACCCGGCGCCTGCACACGATCTACTTCGACGCCGTCCGCGGCCGGTCCGAGACCTACAGGGGCTGGCTCACCCCGGTCTACTGAGCCCGGTTCGTGACGAGGGGAGGGGGCTGACATGACCGTCTCCGTCGCGACCCCGGGCGCCACCCGGATTGCCCTTGCCCGCGACGTCCGCGCCCTGCTGGCGCTGCCCGGGGCGTACGTCCTGGTGGGTCTCGTCCTGGTGGCCCTCGGGGTCGGCGCCCTCGCCTTCCTGGCCTCGCCGGCGGCGATGGCCGTCCTGGTCGTCGTCGGGGTCGCGCTCGGCGGCCTCGGGATCTGGATGTACCTCCGCGTGCGGTCGCTCCGCCTCGCCGTCGAGCCGGACTACCTCCATCTGACCGGGATCCGGGTCGACCGCCGATACCACCTCGCCCCTGGGTCGCTGGCGAGGGTCGCGTCCTCCGCCGTCACGCGGCGTCGTCGCCCGGGCGGGCTGGGCCGGTTCGTCGGACCTGCGACGCTCGGGACGGGGGAGACGATCGAGCTCATCCGGCTGGGGGCGACGCCCTCGGTGATCCTTGTGCCCACCGAGCGCGGCCGGGTCGCCATTGCCCCGGCCGCCGAGGAGGAGCTGGTCCAGGCCCTGATGGCTGCCGCCCGCACCCGGGCCGAACGCGCCCCGGTCGCGGCGACCGTCGTCTCGGCGCCGGTTGCCGCCGCCGCCGCGGCACCAGCAGTGGCGGCTGTCGTTGCCGCGGCCGCTCCAGTCGCCCCGCCAGAGCCGCCCAGGCCGATGACCGGCATCGAGCGGATGGCGCTCGAAGAGAAGATGGCCGAGGAACGCCGCGCGGCGATGACCGGCGCCCGGAGCGAGCAGGCGGCCGCGAGCTTTGCCTCCGCGGCCGCGCTGAGCCCTCCGGCCCGGCCCGCGATGCCGCTCCCGGCTCCGGCGGCGCCGATGCTCTCGGCTCCGCTGGCACCATCCATTGCGGCGCCGATCACGCCCCCGGTTGCGCCGCCGGTCGCGCCGCCCCCACCGGCACCGGTCCTCCCAGCCGCGGCCGCCGCGGCCGCCGTTGCCCCGGTGGCGGCGACTCCGGCCGTTGCCGCAGCCGTCTCCGCGCCGGAGGCGATCGCGACCCCGACGCCAAGTCGCTTCCCGCGAGCTCTGCCCCGACGCCGTCCCCAGCGCCCGACGGCCGCGCCGCTGGGCCGCCCGATCCTCACCGTCGACGTCGGCCTGCTCGTCGCCCCGCTGGCGGCGGCCGGCATCGTCTGGCTGCTGGCGGCCGTCTCCGGGGCCGCGCCCGGCGGGGAGGGGCTGGATCCCCTGGGAGCGGCGCTGCTCCTGTGTGGTCCGATCGGCATGCTGGCCGTGTTCCTGGCCCGCAGCCGCTGGCCGCGCCTGGCCGGGCTGACGTCGGTCTCGGCCCTGATCGCGCTGGCCCTCGTCGCCCGGTCGCTCATCGGGTAGCATCGGCCGCAATCGAAAACCGGCGCTGACGGAGCCAGCGCCGCCGGCCCACGGCACCCAGAGCGAGCCCGGATGGTGGAAGCGGGCGGTGGCCGACCGGCGGAGATCACTCCCGAGCCGACGATGACAACGAGGGGAGCGCCACGCGGCGCTCAAGCGCGGGTGGTACCGCGGGATCTGATCCCGTCCCGGCAGATGTCGGGGCGGGATTTGTGTGTGGTGGAGGGTCGACCAGGAACGGTGTTCAAGCCGGTCAGCAGCTCACTGGACGTTCCAGCGCTCGAGCGCGAGATGGCGCAGCTCTGGCGCGAGCGTGACACGCTGGCCCGCTACCTGGCGCGCAACGACGGCTCGGCCACGCGCTACAGCTTCCTCGACGGGCCGATCACGGCGAACAACCCGATGGGCGTCCACCACGCCTGGGGACGGACCTACAAGGACCTCTACCAGCGCTACCACACGATGCTCGGCGAGCAGCAGCGCTACCAGAACGGGTTCGACTGCCAGGGCCTGTGGATCGAGGTCGAGGTCGAGCGCGAGCTCGGCTTCACGAACAAGCGCGACATCGAGGCCTACGGGATCGACAAATTCGTCGAGCAGTGCTTCGCGCGGGTCCAGCGCTTCGCCGACCGGATCACCGAGCAGTCGAAGCGCCTCGGCTACTGGATGGACTGGGAGCACTCGTACTTCACGAACTCGGACGAGAACAACTACACGATCTGGCGCTTCCTCCAGCGCTGCCAGGAGCGCGGGCTCCTGTACCGCGGGCACGACGTGATGCCCTGGTGCCCGCGCTGCGGGACCGGGCTGTCGAACATGGAGATCGCGACCGAAGGCTACCGGGAGATCAGCCACCTCTCGCTGACGATTCGGCTCCCGATCACGAGCCCCGGCCACGAGGGCGAGTCGCTCCTCGTCTGGACGACGACGCCGTGGACGCTCTCCAGCAACGTGGCGGCGGCCGTTCACCCCGAGCTCGTCTACGAGCTGGTCCAGGGCACCGACGGTGACCGATGGTGGGTCAGCCGCGGCTCGAAGGCCCGGATCGCCCCCGACGCCGCCGTCGTCCGCGAAGCGACCGGGTCCGAGCTGCTGGGGCTGACCTACCGCGGGCCGTTCGACGAGCTGCCGGTCCAGGCCGGAGTGACCCACACCGTCATCCCGTGGGAGGACGTGACCGACGACGAGGGGACCGGGATCGTCCACATCGCGCCGGGCTGCGGCGAGGAGGACTTCGCCCTCGGCAAGCGCGACGGACTGGCCGTCCTTGACCCGATCGACGAGTTCGGCGTCTTCAAGGACGGCTACGGCTGGCAGACCGGCCACTTTGCGGGGGCCACCCCGGACGCGGATGCCGATCTCGCCGCGGCGGTGGCCGAGGACCTGGCGGCCAGGGGCCTGCTCGTGGCCCGGGAGAAGTACCGCCACCACTACCCGGTGTGCTGGCGCTGCAGCACCCAGCTCCTGTTCCGCCTCGTCGACGAGTGGTTCATCGCGATGGACCCGCTCCGCGGCGAGATCAGCGAGGTGACCCGCGCCGTGCACTGGGTCCCGGACGGCATCGGCCTGGAAGAGCGCGAGCTCGACTGGCTCCGGAACATGCGCGACTGGATGATCAGCAAGAAGCGCTACTACGGCCTCGCCCTGCCGTTCTGGGTCTGCGAGGCGTGCGACGCCTGGGAGGTCATCGGCTCGAAGGACGAGCTCCAGGAGCGCGCGGTGGCCGGCTGGGAGACCTTCGCCGGGCACACCCCGCATCGGCCGTTCATCGATGCCGTCGAGATCGACTGCCGGTCCTGCGGTGGGCGTGCGCGCCGAATCACCGACGTCGGGAACCCGTGGCTCGACGCCGGGATCGTCGCCTACTCGACCCTGAACTGGGACACCGATCCCGACTACTGGGCGCGGTGGTTCCCGGCCGACTTCCTGACCGAGTCCTTCCCGGGGCAGTTCCGGAACTGGTTCTACGCGCTGTTGACGATGTCGACCGTCCTGACCGGCCGGGCCCCGACGAAGACCCTGCTCGGCCATGCCCTCGTCCGCGACGAGCATGGCGAGGAGATGCACAAGAGCAAGGGGAATGCGATCTGGTTCGACGACGCCGCCGAGGAGATCGGCGCCGACGTCATGCGCTGGCTGTACGCCGGGGCGAACCCGGCGGTCAACGTGAACTTCGGGGCTGCGGCTGGTGCCGACATCGTCCGGCGCTTCTTCCTCCCGCTGTGGAACACCTACGGGTTCCTGGTGACCTATGCCCGGCTCGACGGCTGGACCCCGACCGTCGGGGACGGTGGGCAGGCGGGTGCCGCTCCGTCCGAGCGCCAGAGCCTGCTCGACCGATGGATCCTGTCGCGCCTCGACGGGCTGGTGGATGACGTCCGGGCCGCCCTCGACGCGTACGACGCCGCGCGCGCCTGCCGCCAGATCGAAGCCTTCGTCGACGACCTGTCGAACTGGTACGTCCGTCGCAGCCGGCGCCGCTTCTGGAAGGGTGAGCTCGATGACGACAAGCGTGCCGCCTACGCGACCCTCCACGAGGTCCTGACCAGCCTGACCCGGCTGATGGCCCCGGTGGTGCCGCACCTGGCCGACGCCATGTGGCAGAACCTCGTCGTGGCGGTCGACCCGGCGGCCCCGGACAGCGTCCACCTCGCCGACTTCCCGGTCTCCGCCGGCCGAGCCGACCCGGACACCGACCGTGCGGTGGCGCTCGCCCGCCGGGTCGTCGGGCTGGGCCGGACCGCTCGGGCCGCGAGCGAGCTCCGAACCCGCCAGCCATTGCGCCGGATTCGCGTCCGACTGCCGGCCGGGACGACCGCCTTCGCCACCGACCCGGCGGTGGCCGCGGAGCTCGAGGGCCACGTCCGCGAAGAGCTCAACGTGAAGGCCGTGGAGCCCATCGCCGACGATTCCGAGCTCGTCGACCGGACCCTGTATCCGCTCCTCCCGGTGGTCGGTCCGCGCCACGGCGCGGACGTCGGCCGGATCATGGCGGCCGTCAAGGCGGGGAACTGGTCACTGACCGATGACGGCGGCGCCGTCGCCGGCGGCGTGGCGCTGGCCGCCGACGAGTTCAGCCTGACCGCCCGGCCGCGACCCGGGCACGAGATCGCCGACGAGGGCGACGTCCTGGTCGCGCTTGACACCCGGGTCGACGACGAGCTGGCGGCCGAGGGCCTGGCCCGCGAGGTTGCGCACCGGATCCAGAACCTGCGCAAGGCGGCCGGACTCGAGATCAGCGACCGGATCGCGGTGGCGGTGGCTGCCCCGGCCGAGGCCGCGGCCCGCCTTGCGCCGCATCGCGACTGGCTGGCGGGCGAGACGCTGGCGACCACGGTCGAGATCGGGCCGGAAGCCGACCTCGCCGACGCGAGTGGCCGTGACGAGGCGGAGCTCGACGGGATGACCCTGCGTCTGGCGCTGCGACGGGCTGGGTGATGGCGTACGCTCGGTGGGCATGAGCCGGCTGTCCATCCGCCACGCGTGGGCCGAGACGGGTGTCCTGCTGGCGACCGCCGCCCTCGTATTCCTGGCCGATCGGGTGACGAAGGCCTGGATCGTGGCCAATGTCGACATCGGTGAGCAGATCCCGGTCGTCGGCGACTTCATCCAGATTTGGCACACCGAGAACGCCGGCGCCGCTTTTGGCCTGCTCCAGGGTGGCGGCCTGCTGTTCGCGGCGATCGGCGTGGGCACGATCGTCGTGGTGGGCTGGATCCACCTGACCGGGCGGCTGCCCGGGACGCTGGCCGCGGTCCTGCTCGGGATGATCCTGGGCGGGACGCTCGGCAACCTGACCGATCGGCTCCTCGACGGCACGGTCGTGGACTGGGTCTCGGTCGGGATCGGGTCACTGCGCTGGCCGACCTTCAACGTCGCCGACGCATCGGTCTTCTGCGGGATCGTGGCCCTGATCATCTACCTGTCGGTCCTCGACCGACGCGCGGCCACCCACACCGCATGATCGTGAGCGGGGAGCGGATCCTGGAAGGTACCGCCCCCGCCGGCCGTGTCGACGTGGCCGTCGCCAGCGTGGCCGGCATCTCGCGGGCGCACGCCCAGCGGCTGCTGGGGGACGGCCGGGCCCTGGTCGACGGGCGTGCCCGTCGGGCGAGCGACCGCCTGACCGGCGGGGAGCAGCTCCGTGTGGTCCTCTCCGCGCCGCCGGACCCGACGCTGGTCCCCGAGGCGATCCCGATCACCGTCGTCTACGAGGACGACGACCTGCTCGTCGTCGACAAGCCGGCCGGGATGGTCGTCCATCCGTCGGCCGGCCATCCCACCGGGACCCTGGTCCATGCGTTGCTCGGCCGGTCGGACTCGCGCGGCGAGTCCCTCGGGTCGATCGCCGGCGTCGGCCGGCCGGGGATCGTCCACAGGCTCGACCGCGACACGTCGGGCCTGCTGGTCGTGGCCAAGACCGACGCGGCCCAGGCGTCCCTCATGGCGCAGTTCGGGGATCGATCGGTCGAGAAGGCGTACCTGGCGCTCGTTCGCGGGGCGGCGCCCGCCGCGCGGGGTCGGATCGAGGCGCCGGTCGGGCGCGACCCGCGGGACCGGCAGCGGATGGCGGTCGTCGCCGCGGGCCGCCCGGCGGTGACCGACTACGAGGCGGTCGGGACGGGCGGTGGCTACACGCTGCTGCGCCTCCACCCGCGGACCGGCCGGACCCACCAGCTGCGGGCTCACCTGTCGTACATCGGCCTCCCGATCGCGGGCGACCTGAGGTACGGCGGCGGGGTTGGGCCCGGCGGCCTGCGGCGCCAGTTCCTGCATGCCGAGGGCCTGGCCTTCGACCGGCCGAGTGACGGGGCACGCGTCGACACCTGGAGTCCGCTGCCCCCCGACCTGGCCGAGAGCCTGGAGGCCGGCGGGATCGCGAGCGATGGGCTCCCCGTCGAGGGCGGCTTCTCCGTCGGGCCGGCTCCCGATCCAGGAGGGCCGGCATGAGCAGGCCGATGACCTTCCCGAACCCGATGCTGATCGTGGTCAGCGGCCCATCCGGGGTCGGCAAGAGCACGATCGTGGCCGAGCTGGCCCGCCGCCACCCGCAGGTCGTCCCGATCGTGACCGCCACGACCCGCGACCGCCGCCCCGGGGAGCAGGACGGCGTCCACTACCACTTCATGGATCCCGACAGCTTCGCCCGGCTGCAGGCCGACGGCGGCCTGCTCGAGTCGGCCGAGGTCCACGGGCACTGGTACGGCACGCCGATCGACCAGATCCGGGGCATCCTCCGCGCCGGTCGGGACGCGGTCCTCACGATCGATCCCCAGGGCGCGCGCGCGGTCCGGGCCGCCGTGCCGGACGCGCTCCTGATCTTCGTCATGCCGCCGTCGCTCGAGGCGCTCGACGCCCGGCTCACCAAGCGAGGCTCGGAGGGTGCGGCCGACCAGGCGCTCCGGCGCTCGAACGCAGCCGGGGAGATGGCCGCGGCCGCCGACTACGACCGGACCATCGTCAACGAGACCGGTCACGCCGGCGAGGCGGCCGAGCAGATCTGGGAGGTGATCCAGGCCGAGGCCCGGCGCGATCCGCCGCGCCAGGTCAGCCTGTGACCCCGCGCTGATGGCCGAGCCGGACCGGTTCGTCCGGGTCGCGGTGGACGCCCAGGTCGACCGACCGGAGCGGACGTTCACCTACCGCTGGCGGACCGGCGTCGATCCCGAGCCCGGTTCGCTCGTGCTCGTGCCGTACGGCGGGCGGCTGGCCCTCGGCTACCTGGTCGACGCCGATGCCGAGCCGCTCGACGAAGCCCTGGCCGTCGAGTCGGTGGTCTCCGGTCCGATGCTCACGCCCGACCTGCTCGCGCTGGCCGAGGCGATCGCGATCCGCTACCGCGCACCGATCGGGACGACCCTGGCCGCGATGCTGCCGCCTGGCCTCGAGTCGCGACTCCAGCGCCGATGGGAGCTCCTCGAACCCCTCGGCGAGGTTCCGCCCGGCACGATCCTGACCGAGGCGGAGCTGCGCCGCGTCGAGCCCAGGGCCTCCATGCGTTGGCTCGAGTCCCGCCGCCGATCCGGGGCCCTCCGCGCGGCCTGGCGGCTGCGCCCGCCGGCCGTGGGGCCGCGCCACGAACGAACGATCCGGCGGGTCGGGACGAACGGTGGCCCGGTCCGCGGGACGGTCCAGCAGGCGATCCTCGAGGAGTTGGGCGTGGAGCCGCTGACCTTTGCCGAGCTTGGCGTTCGCCTCGACCGCGAGCCGGCCAGCCTGCTGGCCAGCGCACGCAGCCTGGAGGCCGCCGGCCGCGTCGAGCTCGGCATGGCTCCGCTCCGTCGCGACCCGCTCGCCCATCGGGTGGTGGGACGGGGCGAGGCCGAGGTGCTGGCGTCGGAGCAGCGGGCCGCCCTGGACGCGATCGCCGAGCTCCCCGCCGGCGGGGAGCTGCTGCTCGAGGGCGTGGCGGCATCTGGCAAGACCGACGTCATCCTCGGCGCGGTGACCGCCACCCTGGCCGCCGGCGCCGGGGCGATCGTCCTCGTCCCGGAGCTGACGCTTGTCCCGCAGCTCGCCGACCGGGTCCGGGCGGCGGTCGGCGACGACCTGTCGGTCCTCCATTCGGGCCTCTCCGCCGGGGAGCGCCATGACGAGTGGCAACGGATCGCCGCCGGCGAGGCCCGCGTCGTGGTCGGAACGCGGTCCGCCGCGTTCGCCCCGCTTGCCCCGCTGGGCCTGATCGTGCTCGACGAGGCCCATGACGGCGGGTACAAGTCGGATCGGACGCCGCGCTACGACACCCGCTGGGTCGCGGCCCGTCGGGCGGCCGTCACCGGCGCCCGGGTGATCCAGGCGAGCGCCACGCCGGACGTCGTAGCCCTCCATCGGGTGCGCACCGGCCAGGCGCGGCGGGCGCGGCTCCTCGAACGGCGGGTCGGCGCCCGCCCATCGGTCACGGTCGTCGACATGCGCGAGGAGCTGGCCGAAGGCAACCGCTCGGTCCTGTCCCGTACGCTGGCCGACGCGCTCGGAGCGCTCCCGGCCGGCCAGCAGGCGATCCTCCTGATCAACCGCCGCGGCGCGGCCACCTTCGTCCTGTGCCGCGACTGCGGAGAGCCGATCCGCTGCCCCGAGTGCGAGCTGCCGCTCGTCCACCACCTGGCGACGACCGAGCTGCGGTGCCACCACGACGGCCACACCGCGCCGATCCCGACCCGCTGCCCGCGCTGCGGCAGCCCACGGATCCGGTACTTCGGCGCCGGGACGCAGCGCGTCGAGGCCGAGGTCCGGGCCGGCTTCCCGCGGCTCCGCGTCGGCCGGCTCGACTCGGACGCGGTCGCGGCGCGGCGCCGGTTCGAGTCGATCTACGATGACTTCGCGGCCGGTCGGCTCGACGTCCTGGTCGGGACCCAGCTGGCGGCCAAGGGGCTGGACCTGCCGAACGTCACGCTCGCGGCCGTGGTCGCGGCCGACGTCACGCTCCATCTCCCCGAGTACCAGGCCGCGGAGCGAACGTTCCAGCTGCTTGCCCAGGTGGCGGGGCGGGCCGGCCGCGGCCCGCAGCCGGGTCGGGTCGTGATCCAGACCTACGCCCCGGAGCACTCGGCCATCGTCACCGCCGCCCACCTCGACGTGGACGGCTTCGCCGATGGCGAGCTGCCGCGGCGGGAGGCGTTCGGCTACCCGCCGTACGGCTGGCTGGCCCGCCTCCTGGTGGCCGATCCCGATCGGCTGCGCGGCGAAGCCCGGGCGTCGGAGGCGGCGGCCGCGGTGGCGGGAGACGGCGTCGAGGTGCTCGGACCGGTGCCCGCCTGGGTGCCGCGACGCGCCGGTCGCTGGCGCTGGCAGGTCGTCATCCGGGCCGTCAGCGAGGAGACCCGGGCGGCTGCCGTGGAGCGCGTTCCGGCCGGGATCGGGATCGACGTCGACCCCGCGACCCTCCTCTAGAATGCGGCCATGGTCATCCGCCGCATCCTGACCGCCGACGAGCCGATCCTTCGCGAGAAGACGAGGAAGGTGACCGAGTTCGACACGTCCCTGCATCGGCTCCTCGATGACCTCCTCGAGACGATGCGGGATGCGCCCGGCATCGGCCTGGCGGCCAACCAGGTCGGGGTGCCACTCCAGGTTGCCGTCATCGAGATCGAGGGCAAGATCACCGAGCTCGTGAACCCGAAGATCGTCCGCCGATCGGGTTCCACGGTCGACTGGGAGGGCTGCCTGTCGATACCCGGGTTCGTGGCCGAGGTCGAGCGGTCGGAGAAGGTCACCGTCCAGGCCCGCGACCGGAATGGCCGCGAGTTCCGGGTCAAGGGCGACGAGCTGTTCGCCCGGGCCCTCCAGCATGAGATCGACCACTTGAACGGCGTCCTCTACATCGACTACCTCGAGTCGCTCGAGGAGCTCGTCCGCGTCGCAGATGCGACCGACGAGGTGCGGGAAGAGGCAGCGGCCGGGATCTAGTGCTCGGCCGGATCGCGTTCCTGGGCAGCGGCGCGTTCGGCGTCCCTCTCCTCCATCGGCTTCCGGCGCTCGCCGACGAGCTCCTCGTCGTCAGCCGCCCCGACCGCCCGGCCGGCCGCGGGCTCAAGACGCGCGCGGCGCCGATCGCGGAGGCGTCCCGGACGGCCGGCCTCCGCCTGGTGACGCCGCCCGGTCTCCGCTCCGACGAGGCCCGGGCGACGATCGCCGAGTTCCAACCCGACGGGCTGCTGTTGGCTGCCTACGGCGAGCTCGTGCCGCGGGACTGGCTCGCCGTGGCTCCGCGGCCGCCACTCAACGTCCATCCGTCCCTGCTCCCGCGCCATCGGGGTGCGGCGCCGGTCGCGGCCACGATCCTGGCCGGCGACCCGACGGCCGGAGTGAGCCTGATGGTCATGGTCGAGCGGATGGACGCCGGGCCGCTCGTCGGCCAGTGGTCGGTCCCGCTCGACGGGCGCGAGGACACCCCGACCCTCGAGGCCCGCCTCGGAGAGCTTGCTGCCGAGGTCGTCCCCGAGCGCCTGGCCGCCTGGGCAGCCGGAACCCTCGACCAGGCGCCCCAGGACGAGGCCCAGATGACCTACCAGCCCGCGTTCACCCGGGCCGACGGGTGGATTGACTGGCGGGGGAGCGCCGAGGCCATCGACCGCCAGGTGCGGGCGCTCCAGCCCTGGCCGGGAGCCTGGACCACGCTCGACGGGCGCCGGCTCCATGTCCGGCGCGCCCACCCGATCACCGGCCTCCCGGGGCTGCCCATCGGGTCACTCCTGCCGGGCACGCCGCCGGTCGTCGCCTGCGGCCTCGGGGCGCTCGCGCTGGAGATCGTCCAGCCCGAGGGCCGGCCACCGATGCCGTCCGAAGCCTGGCGGAACGGGCTCAGCCGGGACCACGTCCTGCTCGGACTGGAAGCGCCACCGGCCTGAAAGGGGCCGATTTCGGCCCCTCGCCGCCCCTTCGCTATACTCGCCGACGGTGCCGGGAGGTGGCACCTGACGATGATCTTCGACCCCCTCTACATCGTGCTCGTGGTCGTCATGCTCGCCATCAGCGGCTGGGCAGCCTGGCGCGTGCGCTCCACCTACGCGAAGTGGTCGCAGGTCGACTCCGGGATCGACCTGAGCCCCTACGACTTCGCCCGGCGCCTGCTCGACCGGCAGCAGCTGACCAACGTCCAGATCGAGCCCACCCCGGGCCAGCTGACCGATCACTACGACCCGCGGGTCAAGACGCTGCGGGTGAGCCAGACGGTGGCCGCGATCGGGACCTCGGGTGCCCCGCGCCTCTCGGTGGCCGCCGCGGCGGTCATCGCCCACGAGGTCGGCCACGCCCTCCAGGACCGCCAGCGCGACCCGTGGCTCCGTGCCCGGTCGGTCATCGTGCCGGCGGCGAACTTCGGGTCGTCGCTCGCCCCGTGGCTCATCATCGCCGGCATCTTCATGAACCTGACCGGGCTGGCGGTGCTCGGCCTCATCGGCTTCGCGCTCGCCTTTGCCTTCACCCTGGTGACGCTCCCGGTCGAGATCGGCGCCAGCGGCAAGGCGCTCGCCTTCGTCGGGGGCCTCGGCATGGTCGGGGAGCGGCAGGACGGCGCCCGTGCCGTCCTCAAGGCCGCGGCCTGGACCTATGTCGCCGCCGCGCTGACCGCGATGCTGACCTTCCTGTACTACTTCAGCCTCGTCATGGGCCGCCGTGACTGACCCTCGCCCCGCTGAGCCGCTGCCGGCCATCAGCGAGGTCGCGACAGACGCCCTGGTCGCCTGGTTCGCCGCGCGCGGCGAGCCTGCGTACCGCGCCCGACAGGTCGTGGCCGGCGTGTCGGCCGGCCGGGCATCGAGCTTCGACGAGCTGACCGACCTGCCGCTCCGGCTGCGTGCCGCGCTGGGAGCGGCGTACCGCTTCTCGACGATCGGCGACAGCCACGTCATCGGGACCGACCAGAGCCTCACCGAGAAGGCGGTCCACGAGCTCGCCGACGGCCAGCGGATCGAGTCGGTCTTCATGCGCTATCCCGGCCACGGCGCCTCGGCGCCGCGGACGACGATCTGCATCTCGAGCCAGGCCGGCTGCGCGGTCGGCTGTCCGTTCTGCGCCACCGGCCAGGGCGGGTTCGGGCGGCACCTGTCCGCGGCCGAGATCGTCGACCAGGTGCTGTGGTGGCGCCGGGCGCGGGCTGACAGGCTCGACCCCGAGCATCACCTGAACGTCGTGTTCATGGGGATGGGGGAGCCACTCCACAACGCGGATCCGGTCTTCGAGTCCGTCCGCCTGCTGAATGATCCGGGGCGCGTCGGGATCGGGGCCCGGCACCTGACGGTCAGCACCTCGGGCGTCGTTCCGGCGATGGATCGGATGGCCGACGAGCTGCCCCAGGTCAATCTCGCGATCAGCCTCCACGCCGCGCACGACGAGCTGCGCGACGAGCTGGTCCCGATCAACCGGAAGTGGCCGATCGAGGCAGTGCTGGGTGCTGGCCAACGCTTCGCGGCGCGGACGCGGCGCCGGGTGAGCCTCGAGTACGTCATGATCGACGGCATCAACGACGCCCCCCTGGAGGCCGAACGGCTGGCCGATCTCGCCCACGGCTGGCTGTGCCACGTGAACCTCATCCCGCTCAATCCCACGCCCGCCGCCCCGTGGCGCGGCACGCCCCGCGAGGGGATCGAACGCTTCGCCGACATTCTCCGGCGGGGCGGGGTGGCGACCACGGTCCGCGACACGCGGGGCCGATCGATCGAGGCCGCCTGCGGCCAGCTCCACGCCCAGCTGACGAAGCGGGCGCTCGGGACCCGGGCCGCGTCCCCCGAGCTCGTGATGGTGGAGGGCTGACCGGGCTCATGGGTCGCCGGCCGCCGCACGTCTCGGCGAGCATCCTGAACGCGGACTTCGGCCGGCTCGGCGAGGAGGTGGCGCGTGCCACCGCAGGCGGCGTCGATTCGATCCATCTCGACGTGATGGACGGCCACTTCGTACCGAACATCTCGTTCGGGGCCCCCGTCGTGGCGGCGCTGCGACGCCACTCCGCGCTGCCGTTCCACGCCCACCTGATGATCGACGACCCGCTGCGCTACGCGGCCGACTTCGCGACCGCGGGGAGCGACCTGATCGCCTTCCACGTCGAGGCGACCGACGATCCGGCCGCGGTCATCGCCGCCATCCTGGCCAGCGGCAAGCAGGTCGGCCTGGCGCTCAACCCCGAAACGCCGGCCGGGGCCGTGCATCCCTACCTCGAGCAGGTCGATCTCGTGCTGGTGATGACCGTCCACCCCGGCTTCGGCGGCCAGGCGTTCCTGGCTGATGTCCTCCCCAAGCTCCACGCCCTGGCCGCGGAGATCGACGCCCGGGGGCTTTCGGTGCCGGTCGCCGTCGACGGCGGCGTCAACCGGGAGACGATCAGGGATGCCTATGCCGCCGGCGGGGAGGTCCTCGTCATCGGCTCGGCGCTGTACGAGCAGTCGGGCGACTTGGGCCCGGCCGTGGCCGGCTTCCGGGCCGCCGCGGAGGGTGGCGGGTGAGACGGTTCGGCGTCCTGGCCGGCGCCCTGCTCGCGACCGTGGTGGTCGCCGCCTGCGCCGGGCCGCTGCCGATCCCCGAGCCTGACCCGACGCCTCGTACGGTGATGGTCACCGTGACCGACGCCGCCAGCGGCATGCCGATCTCCGGTGCCCGAATGACCAGCGACGACGGCTCGGGGACGACCGATGCCGAAGGCGCGGCCGTGGTGACCGCGCTGGCCGGCTCAGAACTGGAGGTCGAGGCGGATGGATTCGATCCGGCGACAGGCACCGTCCCCGAGGACGGGGATCTGGCGGTTGAGCTGCGCAACAACACGGTCCGCGGCACGGTCCGCGACGAGGCCGGGCAGCCGATTGCCGGCGTCCGCGTCTTCGTCGAGGGGTCCGGCACCGGCGTCCGGACGGCGACCGATGGGACCTATGCCCTGCCCGGCGTGCCGGCGTCGGGAACCCTGATCTACAAGGCCTCGGGCTACCGGCTCGGCCGGATCCCGGTCGACGCCGAGATGACGAAGGACGTCACGCTGCCGACCTTCGTGGCCCGCGCGCTCTACGCGCCGGCCGCCGTGTTCGAAGGAGCCGGGCGCCTGGACGCCATGCTCGCGCTGCTCGACCAGACCGAAGCCAACGCGATGGTCATCGACGTGAAGGAGACCGGCGGCTGGCTGTACTACGAGACGGACCTGCCCGAGGCGGTGGAAGCCGGCTCGCTCATGGCCAACCCGGTCCTCAACCTCGAGGAGCTCCTGCCCGCGCTCCACGAGCGGGGGATCTACACGATCGCCCGGGTGGTGGTCATGAAGGACAACACCCTGGGCCGGTCCCAACCCGACCTCGCGGTTCGGAACACGCAGACCGGCGAGCCGTGGACCGACTGGAGCGGCGGCGTGTGGCTCGATCCGGGCAACCCCGGGGTCGCCGAGTACGTGGCCTCGATCGCGGGCGACCTGGCGGCGAAGGGCTTCGACGAGGTCCAGCTCGACTACATCCGCTTCTACTCCGACGGCCCGTACGAGCTGGCCGAGACGAACCTGCCCCACACCCAGTCGTTCCGGTTGCCGACCATCCAGCGGGTGATGCGGGTCATCTCCGGGGAGCTCGAGTGGACGCCGACCTTCCTCGCCGCCGACGTGTTCCCGATCGCGTTCATCGCGAGCGACGACCAGGGCATCGGGCAGCGGCCGGAGGTGATCATGCCGTACGTCGACTACTTCAGCCCGATGGTGTACCCGAGCCACTTCTACCCGGGCGTCTTCGACATCGCCGAGCCGAACGAGCACCCCTACGAGATGATCGACGGCGCGCTCGAGATCATGAATGCGCAGGCGGCGGGTCTGCCGATGCGGATTCGGCCCTGGATCCAGGACTTCGGCTATGGCGGCTTCCGGGCCTATACCGCGCCCGACGTCCGGGCCGAGATGCAGGCGGTGGCCGACAACAACGGAGCGGGCTGGATGATCTGGAACGCGAGCGCGATCTTCACCGAGGACGCGCTCGGCCCGGCTGCTGACGGCGAGGCCTATGCGCCGGTCACCGCGGCCGATGCAGGCCCGGCACCGTCCGCTCCGGCTCCCGGCTCGGCGCCGCCGAGCGGCGCACCCTCCGGATCACCCTAGCCGGATGCGCGTCGTCGTCCAGCGGGTGACCCGGGCGGCGGTGCGCGTCGAGGCCGAGGTGGTCGGGGAGATCGGCCGTGGGGCGATGATCCTGGCCGGGGTGGCGGTGGGGGACGACGAGGCGGTGGTCGACCGGATGGCCGAGAAGCTCGTCCACCTGCGCTACTTCGATGACGCGGCCGGCCGGACGAACCTGGCGCTGACCGACGTCGGCGGGTCGTTGCTCGTCGTCAGCCAGTTCACCCTGCTGGCCGATACCCGCCACGGCCGCCGGCCCGGGTTCACCCCGGCCGCCCTGCCGGACGTGGCCGAGCCCCTGGTCGAGCGCTTCGTGGCCCGCCTGCGCGAGGCAGGGGCACCCGTCGAGACGGGACGGTTCGGGGCCATGATGGAGGTCGAGCTGGTGAACGACGGTCCGTTCACCCTGGTCCTGGACTCCGGGGAGTCCGACCCCGGCTAGGCCTTGGTGGCGGTCCGCCGGCAGCGCGAGCAGGCGCGCACGGTGACGGGCTGTCCGTTGCGGACGACCGTCAGGCTCTGGAGGTTCGGCACCCAGCGTCGACCGGCACGCTTCCGGTTCATTCCGACCGACTGCGGGTTCCACCCGGTGATCGGGCGCTTGCCGCAGATCTCACAGACGCGGGCCATGCAGGACTCCATTCACGAAGAAACCGGCGCCCGTCACGGGCAGCCGGACCGATCGCGATGCTAGCACGCTACGATCGAGCCATGCAATCAGGCCGGCCCCGGGGCACGCCGCGGGCGGTGACCCCGGAGCGGCTCGATCTGCCCCTCCGCGAGGCCCTTCCGGAGCTCGGCAGCGGGCTCGCCAGCCTGACGAAGCTCGGCATCCGGACGCCCCGCGAGGCCCTCCTGTACCTCCCGTTCCGATACGACGACTTCAGCAACCTCCGTCGCCTGGCCGATCTCGTCCCAGGCGAGAAGCAGTCGGCCCGGGTCCGGGTCGAGGACATCAAGACCGAGCCGGGCTTCGGCCGCCGGCCGCCGCGGACCATCGCGCAGCTGTCCGACGCGACGGGGAGCGCCGAGGCGATCTGGTTCGGCCGGCGCTTCATCGAGAAGCGGCTGGCGGCCGGCGACGAGATCGTGGTCAGCGGCAAGGTCACCGCCCAGGGCTGGCGCATGCAGTTCGCCAACCCGGAGTTCTCGCCGGCGACCAGGGAGTCGGTCCACACCGCGCGCGTCGTCCCGGTCTACCGGCTCGTCTCGGGGGTGACCCTCCGCCGGGTCCGCGAGCTCCTCGCGCGCGTCCTGGACCGCTGCCTGCCGGCGGTCATCGACCCGCTCCGGCCGGGAGAGCGGGTGGGCCTCATGGACCTGACCCTCGCGCTCCGCACGGCGCACTTTCCCGACGAGCTCGACGACCTCACCCCCGCCCTCGATCGCCTCGCATTCGACGAGCTGCTCACCCTCCAGCTGACCCTGGCCCAGGCCTCGGCCGCACGGGCGGCGCGCCACGCCCCGCCGATCGCAGTGGCCGACGCGACCCGGGCCGAGATCGTCGACGCGCTGCCCTTCACGCTGACCGACGACCAGGCCCAGGCGGTGGACGAGGTGCTGGCCGACCTGGCCTCGGAGGAGCCGATGCGGCGGCTGCTCCAGGGTGATGTCGGCAGCGGGAAGACCGCGGTCGCGGCGGTCGCGCTGGCGGCGGGCGTCCGGAGCGGCCACCAGGGCGCGCTGATGGCGCCGACCGAGATCCTCGCGCGGCAGCACCACGACGGGCTGGCCCCGCTCCTCGCCGCCCTCGGCGTCCAGGTGGAGTACCTGACCGGCTCGCTGCCCGCCGAGGCGAAGCGCGACATCCAGCGCCGCCTCGGCCGCGGGGAGGTCGACGTCGTGGTCGGCACCCACGCGGTGATCAGCGAGGGGGTCACCTTCGAGCGGCTCGGGCTGGCGGTCGTCGATGAGCAGCACCGGTTCGGGGTCGCCCAGCGGGGCGCGCTGCAGGCCAAGGCCGGTGACCTGGAGCCCCACATGCTGGCGCTGACCGCGACACCTATCCCGCGGACCCTGGCGCTGACGGTCTACGGCGACCTCGCGATCAGCACCCTCCGCCACCCGCCGCCGGGACGGCAGCCGATCCGGACCGAGATCCGCGATCGGACCGCCCTCCCAAAGATCGAGGCATTCATCGCGGACGAGGTCGCGGCCGGGCACCAGGCATTCGTCGTGGCGCCGCTCGTCGTCGAGAGCGACGTTCTGGCGGCGGCATCGGCCGAGACCGAGGCCGAGCGCCTGCAGGCCGCGCTGCCGGGTTTGCGGGTCGGCCTCGTCCACGGTCAGCAGGCGGCGAAGGCGCGGGAGGCGGCGATGGCGCGCTTCGTGGCGGGCAAGACCGACGTGCTGGTCGCCACGACGGTGATCGAGGTCGGGATCGACGTGCCGCGAGCGACGGTCATGGTCATCGAGGACGCGGAGCGCTTCGGCCTGGCCCAGCTCCACCAGCTCCGCGGCCGGGTCGGGCGGGGCCCGGACAAGTCGTACTGCATCCTCCTCTCGGACGCCACCGACGAGCTCGCCCGCCGGCGCCTGGACGTCGTGAAGGGCTCGACCGATGGGTTTGCCATCGCCGAGGCCGATCTCGAGCTCCGCGGCTCGGGCAACGTCCTCGGCACGCGCCAGTCGGGGCTCCCGCCGCTCCGGGTGGCGTCCCTGTTCGACCCGCGCCATCTCGAGCTGGCGGGCCAGGCCCGCACCCTGGCCCGGCTGCTGGTCGCCGAGGACCCCACTCTCGCCGGCCGGAACGAGCTGGCCCGCGAGCAGCAGGCCTTCGCGGCCGCCGACGAAGATGCCGATGCGGCCTGAGCGCGCCGCCTGATGCGGGTCATCGCCGGCACCGCACGCGGCCTCCGTCTCACGGCCCCCAGGGATCTCCAGACCCGGCCGATCAGCGACAAGGTCAAGGAGTCGCTCTTCGGGTCGATCGGGGAGCGGATCGTCGACGCGCGGGTCCTCGACCTGTACGCGGGGAGCGGCGCGATCGGGATCGAAGCCCTGTCCCGCGGCGCCGCTTCGGTGACCCTCGTCGAGCGGGCGCCGCCCGCGGTCCGCGTCATCCGGGAGAACCTGGAGCGGACCGGGTTGGCCAAGCAGGCCGTCGTCGAGGGCCGAGCGGTGGAGGTCTTCCTCGGCACCACGACGGCCGGTCCCTGGGACGTCGTCGTCCTCGACCCGCCCTATGCGGAGCGTACACTCGACCTGCCGCTCGACCGCCTCCGGGCGCACCTCGCACCGGGAGCCCTGGTCGTCGTGAAGCACTTTTGGCGCACACCGATCCCGCCGGACGTCGGCCTCGCGGTCATCCGCAGCCGCCGGTTCGGCGAAACCGCACTGACCTTCCTGGAGGAGGAGCGATGAGCCGGGTGGCGGTCTTTCCGGGGTCCTTCGACCCGATCACCAACGCGCACCTCGACGTGATGCGCCGGGGTGCCGTCCTGTTCGACCGGCTCGTCATCGGCGTCCTCGGCAACACCCGGAAGTCGCCCCTGTTCAGCGTCGAGGAGCGGGTGGCCCTCATCATCGCCGAGGTCGCCGACCTCGGTGCATCGGTCTCGGTCGAGGCGTTCGAGGGGCTGACCGTCGAGTTCGCGCGGCGCCATGACGCGGGCTTCGTGATCCGCGGCCTGCGGGCGATCAGCGACTTCGAGGCCGAGCTCCAGATGGCGCACACCAACCGGCGCCTGGCCCCGGGGATCGACACCGTCTTCCTGATGACCGGGCTCGAGTACGGCTACGTCTCGTCGACGCTCGCCAAGGAGGTCGCCACCTTCGGCGGGGATGTGTCGGCCATGGTCCCGGCGGGCGTCGCCCGCGCCCTCGAGGAGAAGCTCGCCGCACGCTGACGGTATGACGTTGTACGACGGCACGGCGGCGGTGGTAGTATCGGCGACAACCGCCGACGGAGGTCACGTCACGGACATTCTCTTCCTCGTCGAGCGCCTGGAGGTGCTGGTCGCCACCGGGAAACGGGTCCCGCTCACGAACAACGTCGTGGTCGACCAGGGGGCTGTGCTGGAGCTGGTCGACCAGATCCGCGTCACCATGCCCGAAGAGGTGCGGCAGGCGCAGCGCATCACCGGTGAGGCCGGTCGGATCGTGGAGCACGCGCGCGAAGAAGCCGACGCGATCATCGCCCGCGCCCAGGAGCAGGCCGCCCACATGCTGGAGGAGCGCGAGCTCGTTCGCCTTGCCCAGCAGCGGGCCGGCGAGATCCTCGAGCAGGCCAACCGGGATGCGAGTGATGTCCGGAACGGCGCCGACGAGTACGCCGCCGGTGTGCTGATCCGCCTGGAGGGCGAGGTCACGAAAGCGCTGACCAGCATCAAGCACGGCATCGAGATGCTCGACCAGCGGCGCGGGCCGACCACGGTCGAGGCCATCCCGATTCAGCCCGAGGCCGATCGAGCAGTCGGAACGCCCGTATCGGGGTGACCCGCCTGAACGTGGCGGGCCTGCTGCGCGAACCGCCGGGTGCGGTGCGCACCGTCGAGCTGGGGGATCTCGCATGGCCGGCCGAGGGGTCGCTGCCACCTCGCCGCGTGATCGGCACCCTGAAGCTCCAGCGGACGAACCGCGGCATCCTCGCCACCGGCAACGCCCGGACCCTCGCGCGCCGGACCTGCATCCGCTGCCTGGACGAGTACGACGAGCCGGTCGAGGTCCAGCTCAGCGAGGAGTTCCTGTCGACCCGCGACCCGGGGACCGGCGCGCCGATCGCGATCGATCCCGCCGAGGCCGAGACCCCGCAGATCGACGGCCACCAGGAGATCGACCTCGGCCCGGTCCTGGCCGACGAGCTCACCCTGGCCGAACCGATGCACCCCCTGTGCCGGCCGGATTGCCGGGGCCTGTGCCCAACCTGCGGAGCGCGCCTCGACGACCCCCGGCACGAGAACCACGGTCAGACGGAGATCGACCCGCGGCTGGCGGCCCTGGCCGACTGGAAACCGCCCGAAGACTGACCGGTGGCCGCTGCCGAGGGCCGCGGCTATACTTCGGCGTCCCCAAATCCGAGTTCCACAGGAGGAGCGCGTGGGCGTTCCCAAGCGAAAAGCCTCGAAATCCCGGAAGCGCGAACGCCGCGCCCACGATGCCCTTCGTGCGCCGACCCTGGTCGAGTGCGACCACTGCCATGAGCTGAAGCGGGCGCACGCGGTGTGCCCGACCTGTGGCTGGCACAACGGGCGCGAGGTGGTGCCGCCGCCGGCGCCCACCCCGTCCGAGTCCGGCCGCTGACGGATCGCCCGATGCGCATCGCGGTCGACGCGATGGGCGGCGATCTCGCCCCGCGCGAGATCGTCCGGGGGGCAATCAACTACGCCGCCACCCACGCCGACGAGATCATCCTCGTCGGCGATGTGCCGCGCATCGAGCGGGAGATCGACGAGTACGGTCGCGGCCGACCGGCCAGCGTCTCGTTCGCCGACGCCCCCGAGGTCGTCGAGATGGGGGAGTCGCCGACCGCCGGCGTCCGGCGCCGCCGCTCCTCGATTCGGGTCGCCACCGATCTCGTTCGTGATGGCGCCGCCGATGCGGTGGTCAGCGCCGGCTCCACCGGGGCGACGATGGCGGCCGCGATCTTCCGGCTCGGTCGGCTGGAGGGGATCGACCGCCCGGCCCTGCCCGCCTACTTCCTGACCGCGTCGGGCCCCCTCGTCATCCTCGATGTCGGCGCCAACGTCGACTCCGACGCTCGGAACCTCGTCCAGTTCGCGGCGATGGGCTCGCTGTATGCCGAGCGCGTGCTCCACGTCCCCACCCCGCGCGTCGCGCTGCTGAACATCGGGGAGGAGCCGGAGAAGGGCGATGCCCTGACCCGCGAGGCGTATGGCCGGTTGACCGGCCTGGACCTGAACTTCATCGGGAACGTCGAGCCCCACGACATCGCCGGTCACCCGGCCGACGTCGTCGTCTGTGACGGGTTCGTCGGGAACGCGATGGTCAAGCTCACGGAGGGCCTGACGTCGTACATCTTCCGCTCCATCCGGGAGGATCTGCTTCGCGGCCCGGTGGCGCCGCTCGCCGTGCTGGCCCTGCGCCCCGGCATCGACCGCCTGCGCCATCGGTTCGACTACGAACAGTTCGGCGGGGCGCCGCTGCTCGGGGTGAAGGGGGTCAGCATCGTGACCCACGGCCGGGCCAAGGCCCGGATGGTCGAGAACGCGATCCGGGTCGGCTCCGAAGCCGCCGCCGCGGACATCCCGACCGTCATCGCCGAATGGAGCCGACGCCATCCGGGGCTCTACGCCGACACGACGACCCCCGACCGCGACGAGCCGGCGGCTCCGGTCCCGCTGAACCCCGCGTCCTAGGTGGCCGCCCGCGAGCGGCCGGCTCGGCGTGCTCGCCGGCTGGCCATGCTGGCCCTGTTCGAGGCCGAGTTCCCGCCCCAACAGGCCGGCCGCGCCCTCGAGCGCCTGGCGGCCGAATGGGAGGTGGACGACGCCGTGGCCGGCCATGCCCGGACGATCGTGGAGGGGGTCACCGCCCGGTCGCGAGCGCTCGATGCCGAGATCGCCAAACGAGCACCCCGGATCCCGGTCGCGGAACTCGGCCGGATCGAACGGACGATCCTCCGGAGTGCCCTGTTTGAGGTGCTATACTCCGCCGCGTTTCCGAGCGCTGGGACGATCCGCGATGCGGTTTCTCTCGCTCGAACGTACGCCGGGGAATCGGCCGCCCGACTCGTCGGCGGAGTTCTCCACGGCGCGACCAGACCCGAATCTGAGGGAGACGAAGGGTGACCGACGGCACCACGTTCGAGCGGCTCAAGAAGATCATCGTCGAGCAGCTTGGTGTCGAACCTGACGACGTCACGCTCGAAGCGGCATTCGTCGAGGACCTGAACGCCGACTCACTCGACCTGGTCGAGCTGATCATGAGCCTCGAGGAAGAGTTCGGCATGGAGATCTCGGACGAGGATGCCGAGAAGATCCAGAAGGTCTCCGACGCCGTCGAGTACATCGAGGAACGCCAGCAGTAGGTTCCCGTGACCTCACCCACCATCCGCGAGCTGGGTGAGCGACTCGGCCTCGTCTTTTCCGATCCGGACGCCATCAGCCAGGCGTTCGTGCACGCCTCGTACGCGAACGAGAACCCCGACCTCATCCCCGGCAACAACGAGCGCCTCGAGTTTCTCGGCGACGCCGTCCTGGGCCTGATCGTCAGCCGGCTCTTGTACGACCGATTTCCGACGACCGATGAGGGCGGGATGACCGCCCACCGCGCCTCCCTGGTCAACCGCGGCGCCCTGGCGTCGCTGGCGCGCGAGCTCGGCCTCGACCAGTACCTGCTCCTCGGCCGGGGCGAGCTCGACTCCGGCGGCGCCCACCGACCCTCGCTGCTGGCAGCTGCCTACGAGGCCCTGATCGGCGCGATCTACCTGAGCGAGGGGATGGCCGCCACCGAGGCCGCGTTCCGGCCCCTGCTCACCGCGCGCCTGGCGCCGACCGAGGGGGGCGACGCGTTGAAGTCGGCCAAGAGCCGGCTCCAGGAGTGGAGCCAGCGCCACCACCGCGGCACGCGCCCCCTCTACGAGCTCGTCGAGTCCAAGGGTCCCGCCCACGCCCAGCGCTTCACGGTGGCGGTCGTGATCGGCCAGGAACGGTTGGCGACCGGGTCGGGCAGCAGCCGCCAGCGGGCCGAGGAGCGGGCCGCCCGGGCCGCGCTCGCACACCTGTCCGAGGTCGAGGCGTGAGCCGCCTGAAGGAGCTCCGGCTCCACGGCTTCAAGAGCTTCGCCGAGCCGACCCGATTCGTGTTCGAGCCGGGCGTCACCGCGATCATCGGCCCCAACGGCAGCGGCAAATCGAACATGGCCGACGCCATTCGGTGGGTGCTCGGCGAGCAGTCGAACCGGTCGCTCCGGACGCGGCGCTCGGATGACGTCATCTTCGCCGGGTCCGAGAGCCGGAAGCCGATCGGCATGGCCGAGGTCGTCCTCACCTTCGACAACCACGACGGCTGGCTGCCGATCGAGTTCGAGGAGGTGACCGTCGCCCGACGGGCGTATCGGTCCGGCGACCCCGAATACCTGATCAACGGCAGTCGAGCGCGGCTGAAGGACGTCGTCGAGCTGCTGGCCGGCGGCCGGCTGGGGGCCAACGAGCTCGTCGTCGTGGGGCAGGGGACCGTCGACGCGGCGCTGTCCCTCCGGCCCGAGGAGCGGCGCCAGCTGTTCGAGGAGGCCGCCGGGGTCAAGGGGCTCCAGGTCCGACGCAATGAGGCCCTCGCCAAGCTCGGCAAAGCCCGCGACAACCTGACCCGCGTCTCCGACGTGGTCCGCGAGCTGCGGCCCCAGGTCAAGCGGCTCGCCCTCCAGGCCGAGCACCAGGAGGCCCACGACAAGCTCGGGCTGCGGGCTCGCGCCCTCGTGCTCGAGCACCATGCGCGCCGGGCGCAGGCGCTCCAGACCTCGCTCGGCGAGGCGAGGCGGCGGGGAGCGGCCCTGACCGAGGACCTCGAGGCGGAACGCACCGCGCTGGCCACGGGCCGGCAGGCGGTCCGCGACGCCGAGGAGCGCTACTGGGCCGCCGAGGCCGAGAGCCGGACGACCGGCACGACCTGGGAATCGGCCCGCGAGGCCGTCATCCGGGCCGAGAGCCGCCACGACAGCCTCGTGGAGCGCGACCTCGACCTCACGGCGGAGGCGGAGCGCGCGCAGCGAGAGCTGGCCGAGCTCACCGAAGCGGAAGACCTCCCCGAGACGGGCGGAGGCGCTTCGCCGGCGGGGCGGACCGATGCGGCGGTCGCCGAGGACGCCTGGCGGGCCGCTGCCGACCGCTCCCGGACCGCGTCGGCCGAGGTCCTGGCCGCCGAGGAGGCGCTTGCCGGGATCCGGCTGCGAGAGGCCGATCGCCTGGCCGACGCCGGCCGATGGGCCGAGGAGGCGGCCGCCGGGCGGGTCCGCCGCGACAACCTCGAACGCGAGCGTGCCGCCCTCGAGGCGCGACTGGTCGAGGCCAACGCCCGGGCCGCGCAGATCGCGGCGGATCGAGGCGCCGCCGCGGAGACGGAGACGCAGGCGGAGGCGGCCGCGGATGCGGCCCTGAAGCGTCGCGCTGCCGCCGAGGAGGCGGTGGGACGCACCGCCGTCGCGGTGGCCGAGCTGAGCGAGCGCCATGCCCGGGCGGGCGCAGAGCTGGCCGAGCTCCAGGCGGCCCGGTCGGACGCCGGCACCGACCTGGTCGACCGGCTGCGCTCGGACGGGTGGACCACGCCGGAAGCCCTCGGTGCGATTCCCGCCGAGGCCGGCGCGGCGATGGCGGCCGTCCTCGGCGACGTCGAGCGGGCCCTGGCCTGGAAACCGGGCGCCGATGCGGCCGTGGCCGAGACCGCCGGCGACGCCTACCTGCTGGCCCCCGCCAACGGGCGGCCGGGCGGCCGGACCGAGGCACTCGCCGCGGTGCGCGCCTCGCAGACCCTGGCCGAGCTGGTCGACGGTGGAACCGCGCCGGAGATCCTCCAGCGGACGGCCGTGGCGCCGGACCTGGCCGCGCTCCTGGCCGGATGGCATGACCTGCCCGATGGATGGGCCGCCGTCACGCTCGACGGCGACCTTGCCGATGCCCGTGGCGTGGTGACGGTTCGCGGCCGCGCCGGTGGGACGAGTCCGGGTCGAAGCCGCGCGTCGCGCGTCGCGGAGCTGGCGCAGCTCGTGGAGCGGCTGGCGGGCGAGATCACCCTGACCCAGGAACAGCACCGCGACGCGGCCGCCGAGCTCGATCGGGCCGGGATTGCCGCGGATGCGGCACTGGCCGCGGTCGAAGCATCCCGGGTGAGCCGACGGCGCGCCGACGAGGACGGCATCCTGGCGGAGGCCACCCTGGCCCACCTGGCCGCCGAACGGGATCGGGTGGCGACGGCCATCGGTGAGCTGCCGGCTTCGGACCCGGAACCACCGCCACCGGCCCAGCTGGCCGAGCAGATCACAAGGCTCGAAGCGGCGGCCGCTCAGGCCCGCACCAGACAGGCGGCCGCGGACGCCGAACGCGACGAGGCGCGGGAGGCATGGCAGGCCGCGGTGCGCGTCGCGGACGAGCACGACGCGGCCTCCGGTGATCGGCGGGCGAGCGCGGCCCGGACCGCGGAACGCGGAGAGCAGGTACGGCGGACGCTGGCGAGCCTCGACGCCGAACGGTCCGCCCTGGCGACCACGCTCGCCGCCGCAGCCACGGCCCTGGCGGAGGCTCGGTCCGCCGAGACCGCGATCGCCGAGCAGCGGGCGGCGAACGACGAGGCGCGCGAAACGCCGCGCCAGGCCCTCCTCGATGCCGAGCGGCGGCTCAGCAGCGGCGGCGGCCGGCTCACCGAGCTCGAGGCCCAGCTCCACCAGGTCGCGGTCGACGTCTCGCGGCTCGAGGAGGCGCTGGCCGGGCTCGAGCGCGAACGCGAGCTGTCCCTCGAGGGCCTCCCGGAGCCGGACCCGGCGCTCGAGGCGCCCGAGCCCGGCGCCGCGGCTCCGGACGAGATCGCCCCCGCGGCGCTGGCCGAGGACGACCTGGCCGAAGAGCTGCGGCGGACCCGGCGGACCCTGCACCAGATCGGATCGGTCAACCCGTTCGCGATCGAGGAGCACCGCGAGCTGTCGACCCGGCTGGACGAGCTCAGCGTGCAGGAGACCGACCTGAAGGGCGCGACCGACGCGACCCAGGAGCTGATCGACCGGCTGGACGGGGAGATCAGCCAGCAGTTCCAGGCGGCGTTCGCCGCCATCGGGCAGAAGTTCGACGAGTACTGCCGGCTCCTGTTCGCCGGTGGCAGTGCCTCGCTCGAGCTGGGCGACGACGCGGAGAGCGAGGCCCCTGGCGGGATCGAGATCGCGGTCCGGCCACCGGGCAAACGGCTCCAGCGGCTGGCCATGCTGTCGGGCGGGGAGCGAGCCCTCGCCGGCGTCGCGCTCCTGTTCGCGATGCTGACCGTCAACCCGGTCCCGTTCTGCGTGCTCGACGAGGTGGATGCCGCCCTGGACGAGGCGAACATCGGCCGCTTCGCCGACGCGCTGCGCCGGCTGTCGGAGACGATCGACTTCGTCGTCATCACCCACAACCGGGCGACGATCGAGACCGCCGACACGATCTACGGCGTGACGATGACCGACGCGGCGGTCAGCCGCGTGCTCTCGCTCCGGCTCGCCGACGTCCCGGTCGAGGTCAGCGCCTGACCGATGCTGGCGCGGTCGCCATCGGGTGGGGGCCTCGGGTCACGCCTGCGTGCCGCGCTGGGCCTCGGCGGGGGGATGACCGATGCCGCCTGGGAAGAGGCCGAGGAGGCGCTGATCGGCGCCGATCTGGGGCCCACCCTCGCCGCCGAGGTCGTCGAGACCGCCCGCGCCGAACTTGCGCCGGGGCAGTCCGGAACCGATGCCGTGGCGGCGGTCCTGCGTGACCGCCTGGGACGTGTCCCACGGGCGCCGTTCAGGCTCGATGCCGGACCCGCGGTGATCCTCATGGTCGGGGTCAACGGCAGCGGGAAGACGACGACCGCCGCCAAGCTCGCCGCCCGCCTCCACGGGGAGGGCCGCTCGGTGATCCTGGCCGCCGCGGACACCTACCGGGCCGGGGCGATCGAGCAGCTCCGCCTGTGGGGCGACCGCCTCGGGATCACGGTCGTGGCCCAGCGGGCCGGGGCCGATCCGGCGGCCGTCGCCTACGACGCGACCGCGGCGGCCGTCGCGCGGGGGATCGACGTCGTGATCGTCGATACGGCGGGACGGCTGCAGACCTCGCGCGACCTGATGGCCGAGCTGGCGAAGGTGCGGAGCGTGATCGCGCGGCAGCTCCCCGGGGAGCCACGCCACGTCCTGCTCGTCCTCGACGGGACGACCGGTCAGAACGGCCTCTCCCAGGCCGAGTCGTTCCTCGCCGAGGCCGGCGTCACCGGGATCGTGCTGGCCAAGCTCGACGGGACGGCGAAGGGCGGAGTGGCGGTCGCCGTGGCCGATCGGTACGGTATCCCGATCGTGTTCACCGCCTTCGGCGAGGACCTCGAGGCCCTCGCCCCGTTCGACCCCGACGCGTACCTCGATTGGCTCCTCGCCGCGTGAGCCGCGCCTGATGTTCGACAGCCTCTCGACCCGACTCCAGGCGATCTCCGCTCGCCTGCGCGGCCAGGCCCGGTTGACCGAGGCCGACCTCGATGCCGCGCTCCGCGAGGTCCGCCTTGCGCTGCTCGAGGCCGACGTGAACTTCCGGGTCGTGAAGTCGTTCGTGGCCCACGTCCGCGAGCAGGCCATCGGCGCCGAGATCCTGACCGGGGTGCGCCCCGGCCACCAGGTCGTGAAGCTCGTCCACGACGAGCTCGTCGAGGTGCTCGGCCACGAGCGCTACGTCCTCCACCTCGACGAGGCGCCGGCCGTGGTCCTGCTGGTGGGTCTCCAGGGATCGGGCAAGACGACGAGCGGCGCGAAGCTCGCCGGCCGCCTGGCGAAGGACGGGAAGCGCCCGGCCCTCGTCGCAGCCGACGTCTACCGGCCGGCTGCGGTCGAGCAGCTCGTCCGGCTCGGAGAACAGGTCAAGGTGCCGGTCCACACCGGGGCGGCCGGGACCGCGCCGCTCGCGATCGCCAAGGCGGGGATCGAGGCCGCCACCGCCGCCGAAGCCGATGTCGTCATCGTCGACACCGCGGGGCGCCAGCATGTGGACGGCCCGATGATGGCCGAGCTGGCCGAGATCGCGGAAGCCACCCGCCCGGCGGAGATCCTGCTCGTCGTCGACGCGATGACCGGGCAGGAGGCCGTCCGCGTCGCCGAGACGTTCCGCGAGCGCCTGCCCCTTACCGCGCTCGTCCTGACGAAGATGGACGGCGACGCCCGCGGCGGAGCGGCGCTCAGCATCCGGAGCGTGACCGGCCTGCCGGTCGCCTACGTGGGGACCGGTGAAGCGGTGGATGCCTTGGAGGTCTTCCATCCTGACCGCCTCGCGTCGCGGATCCTCGGGATGGGCGACATCGTGACGCTGGTCGAGCGCGCCGAGGAGCGGATCGACCGGGCGGAGGCCGAGGAGGCCGCCCAGAAGCTCATGGAGTCCCGGTTCACCCTCGAGGACTTCAAGAACCAGCTCCAGCAGGTCAAGAAGATGGGGCCCATCGGCCAGATCCTCGAGATGGTGCCCGGCGGAGCCGGCCTGGCCGGGGCGGCCCAGCAGGCGGTCGACGAGGGCGAGCTCAAGCGGGTCGAGGCGATCATCGACTCGATGACACCCGTCGAGCGGCGGGAGCCGCACCTCATCAAGGCCAGCCGGCGGCGCCGGATCGCGACCGGCAGTGGCACGACGGTGTCGGACGTGAACCGCCTGCTGCGCCAGTTCGAGGAGATGCAGAAGCTGGTTCGCCAGTTCGGCGGGATGGGCGGTCGCGGCGGCGGAAAGCTGGGCTCGCTACCCCGGCTGCCGGGGCGCTAGTCGCCAGCCTGCGGCGCAGGCGGTATCCTGACCCGGCGCCGGCCCCACGTCAGCCCCTCATGGCAGCCTGCCGACGCGACATCCACCTCATCACGGAAGGGACACCACGTGGCCGTACACATCCGGCTGACGCGCGTGGGCGCCACCAAGCGCCCGGCCTACCGCGTCATCGCCATCGACAGTCGCCGATCGCGTGACGGTCGAGCCCTGGAAATCCTGGGCTACTACAACCCGCTGACCGATCCGGTGACGGTGGCGCTCGATGACGAGCGGATCCAGTTCTGGGTCAACCACGGTGCGAAGCCATCCGACGCCGTCCAGCGGCTGATGAAGGTCGCCGCCGAGGGCCCGCGCCCAGCCGGGGCAAAGGCCGAGGCCCGCGCCAAGGCACGGAGCGAGAAGAAGGCCGCCGAGAAGGCCGAAGCCGCGGCTGCCGCCAAGTCGGCGCCAGCACCCGAGCCGAAGCCCGAGGCTGCACCGGAGCCGGCTGCCGAAGAGACGCCCACCGAGGAGCCGACCGCCGAGGCCGCTCCCGAAGCCGAAGCCGAGACCGAGGCACCCGCTGCCGAAGAGCCGGCGGCGGATGTCCCAGCCGATGAGGCACCCGCGGCCGACCCCGAGCCGGAGCCTGCCGAGGCGCCAGCCGAGGAACCCGCGGAGTCCACGGACGCATCGGCTCCCGAGGCCGATGCTGAGCCGGCCGAGACCACCGACACCGAATCCGAGGAGACGAAGTCATGAAGGCCTTCCTCGAGTACGTGGCCCGCTCGCTCGTCGACAACCCCGACGCCGTCGAGGTCGAGGTCGAGGAGAACGACGACGAGGTCACCCTGACCCTGGTCGTCGACGAGCACGACATGGGCCGGGTCATCGGCCGCGATGGCCGCATCGCGAACGCGATCCGGAGCCTGCTGCGCGTCATGGGCGCGCGAGATGGCCGCCATGTCGAGCTCGACATCGTCGCCCACGAGTGAGCCGCTCGCGGTCGCCCGGGTGATGGGCGTCCGCGGACTCAAGGGGGATCTCCGCGTCCTGTCCTTGACCGATACCCCCGACCGCCTCGCGCTGGGCGCCAGCGTGCTGGTCGAGGGCGAGGACGCGCCCCGCCGGATCACCGGCGTCGGACAGTCGAAGCACGGTCCGGTCCTCCGCCTCGAGGGCGTGACCGACCGCGACACCGCGGCTGCGCTGATCGGGCGCCACCTGTCGGCGCCCGGCGGTCCATCGGTCCTGCCGGAGGGGACGTACTGGTGGCACGAGCTCGAGGGGCTCGCCGTGGAAAGTCCGGCAGGGCGATCCATCGGCCGGCTGGAGGAGGTCTTCCGCGCTGGCTCGAACGAGGTCTACCGCGTCGTCGGGCCCGATGGGGAGGTCCTCGTGCCCGCCCTGAAGGAGTTCGTCCTCGAGATCGACGTGCCCGGGGGCCGGATGGTCGTCCGCGACCCCGACGAGTGGCTCGAGGAGGTCTGAGCCGATGCCGCCCCTCCTCCGCATCGACGTCGTGACCCTGTTCCCGGAGCTCTTCCGGCCGGCGCTCGCCGAGGGCGTCCTCGGTCGCGCCGTCGAGCGGGGCGTGGTATCGGTTGAGCTCCACGACCTGCGCGAGCACGGCCTGGGACGGCATCGCCAGGTCGACGACACACCCTATGGCGGGGGAGCGGGGATGGTCCTCCGCCCGGAACCGATGGCGGCCGCGCTGACGCCCCTGCGGGCCGATGGCGTCCCCATCATCCTGCTCGACCCGGCGGGCGAT
>DATBLJ010000034.1:0-53640 GCA_036555375.1 Candidatus Limnocylindria bacterium | reverse complement strand
CCGAGGAGGGCGGCCATCCGGCGCGGAGACTCGAACAGGATCAAGGGCAGCCCGACCGTCCCGGCAGCATCGGTCAGCCGCATGAGCTCTGAACGGCGAGCCGACACCGGGCGCGCCGGCAGGAAGCCCCCGAAGACGAAGCCAGTTCCCCCGATCCCCGCCAGGGCTACGGCAGCGGTCACTGCCGAAGGGCCGGGTACGACGTCCACTGCATGACCAGCCGAACGGGCTGCGGCCACCAGCTCCGCCCCGGGATCCGAGACGGTGGGCATCCCGGCATCGGTCGTCAGGGCGAGCGTCTCGCCTGCCGCCAGCCGGGCCAGCAGCCCGGGAAGCCGATCACTGGCGTTGTGCTCGTTGAACGACAGGGTTGGCCGCCGCGCGCCAATGAACTGGAGGAGCTTCGCGGCCACCCGGGTGTCCTCGGCAACGACGAGGTCGGCCTCCCGCAGCGCCTCGGCCGCGCGGGGCGACAGGTCCCCAAGGTTGCCGATCGGCGTCCCGACGACGTGCAGCCGCCCGGTCGCCATGCCGCTCAGCCCTCCCGGCGCGAGCCGGGGCGTCGCCGTGGGTAGAGGTGGTCGATCCCCGGGGTGCGGAGGGACACCTTGGCGACCGGCGCCAGCTGACGCTTGAACTCCATCTGGGCCACCCGCCGGTCGACCCAGCGGACGAGCTCCTCGTCGAGCCCCGCCCGGACGCATCGGTCGATCGTCCAACGCCGGTCGACGAGGGCGAAGAGGATCCGGTCGAGCTCGTCGTACGAGGCGCCGAGCTCGCCCTCATCGGTCTGACCGGGCCACAGGTCGGCGGAGGGCGGCTTGGCGATGATCGCGTCGGGCACCCCAAGGGCGGTCGCGACCGCCCTGAGCTGGCTCTTATAGAGGTCGCCGATCGGCTGGATGGCCGCCGCCATGTCGCCGTGCAGGGTCCCGTAGCCGAGCAGCGCCTCGGTCTTGTTCGAGGTCCCGCACACGAGGCCATCGAAGGCCGCCGAGCGGTCGTACAGGACGAGCATCCGGAGCCGGGCCAGGACGTTGCCGCGGCGAACCCGGGTGGCGGACTCGTCGCCGTCGCCGATCAGCGCCAGCATCGGCTCGGCCATCGGGGTGATGTCCACCCGCTGCGAGTCGCAGCCGAGGGCCTCGATCACGGCCAGCCCATCGGACTCCGACGCCGGGTCCGAGGTCCGGAACGGCAGGAGCACGCCGAGCACGTGCTCGGGACCGATCGCCCGCACGGCGAGGAAGGCGACGGTCGCGCTGTCCACCCCGCCGGATACGCCCACCACCAGCCGCCCGAAGCCGGTCTGCTCGAGCTGGCGACGGATGAACGCGACGACGATCTCGATGACCGACGCTGGGTCGATCTCGGGCAGCGGCGCGGGATCGGCACGGGTCCCCGGACGCGCGTCGTCTCCACGGGATCGTTCAGCCGTTTCCATCGCTGCGCCGTGCATTGTGGACGAAACCGAGGGTGCGGTCGGTCGCGGGCAGGTCATTCCGACCCCGACACGAGGGGCCAGTTGGCCCGTGACCGGTCCTCGGCTCGCGCCTAAGGTGACGGAGCACAGGTATGCGCGCGCGAGGTGACGGAACGTGCCGGCGGAACCCAGGCAGACGCATCGAGGAGGGCAGGCCCTCCTCGCGGACCGATACCTGAACCGCGATTCGGCGTTCACCGAGGCGGAGCGTGACCGCTTCGGCCTGCGCGGGCTCCTGCCACCGCGGGTCCTGACGATGGACGAGCAGGTCGGTCTGGAACTCGAGCATGCCCGGCGGAAGTCCGACGACCTGGAGCGCTACATCGGTCTGGCCGCGCTCCAGGACCGCAACGAGACACTGTTCCACCGCCTCCTCCACGACCACCTCAGGGAGCTCCTGCCGATCGTCTACACCCCGACGGTCGGGCTCGCCTGCCAGGAATTCAGCCACATCCTCCGACGCCCACGCGGGGTGTGGCTCACCCCTCCCGACGTGGACCGATTCCCCGAGCTGCTCGGCCAGGGCGCCCCCTCGCCGGACATCCGGCTCATCGTCGTGACCGACAACGAACGGATTCTCGGACTCGGTGATCAGGGCGCCGGAGGCATGGCCATCCCGGTGGGCAAGCTGGCGATCTACACCGCCGCCGCGGGCATATCACCGCTGTCCATCCTGCCGGTCTCGCTCGATGTCGGCACCGACCATCCCGTCCTCCTCGCCGACCCCCTGTATCTCGGTCACCGCGCCGCCAGGCTCCGGGGACCGGCCTACGACGACCTGGTCGAGGCCTTTGTCGAGGCGGTGCGATCCACCTTTCCGCGCGCCGTGCTCCAGTGGGAGGACTTCAAGGGCCCCAACGCATTGCGCCTCCTCGCCCGCTTCCGCCAGCGACTGCCGAGCCTCAACGACGATATCCAGGGCACCGGGGCCGTGGCACTCGGCGGACTGCTGGCCGCGGAACGCGCGATCGGCGTTCCCCCGGCCCGGCAGCGCGTGCTGCTCGTCGGCGCCGGCGCGGCCGGGATCGGGATCGCCCGGATGCTGCGCCACGCGACGGGCGGAGCCATCGCCATGGCACTGCTCGACCATGACGGGTTGCTGCACACCGAGCGGGAGCTGGCCCCGGAGAAGGCCGAGTTCGCCATTCCCCCGGGCGGACTCCCGGGCGCTCTCGTGACCGGGGGTGGTCCCGTTGCCCTCGCCGACATGATCGAGGCCTGGCGGCCGAGCGTCCTCATCGGAACCACCGCGATCGGTGGGCTCTTCGACGAGCCCGCGGTGCGGGCCATCGGCCGCGTGGTCGATCGTCCGGTGATTCTCGCCCTCTCGAACCCGACGTCCGCCTGCGAGGCGGTCCCGGCCGACGTCCTCGATTGGACAGAGGGGCGTGCCCTGGTCGCGACCGGGGGCCCGTCCGATCCGGTCTCGTTTGGAGGCGTCGGTCGCGCTGTCGGACAGGCGAACAACGCGTTCGTCTTCCCCGGTGTCGGGCTGGGTGCGATCGTCGCCGAGGCGCGGGAGATCACCGACGACATGTTCCTTGCCGCCGCCCGGACCCTGGCGGCAACGGTCTCCGCCGACCGGCTCGCCGCCGGCGGGTTGTACCCCCCGGTCGACGACCTCCCGTCGGTCGCCCATGCGATCGCCTGCGCCGTCGTCCGCGAGGCACGAGACGCCGGCATCGGGCAGATGCTGGCCGATGAGGAGATCGAGCCTGCCGTGTCGGCGGCGACCTGGCGCCCGGAGTACGCGCCGCTTCCGGCCTAGGCCGCGCCGGCGAGCTCGCGCAGCGTTCGCCAGTTGGCGAGCCGATCCTCCTGGGTCGCGAGCATCTCGGGACTGGGCGTGCCGTCCGGTCCGAAGTGCGGCGCGAACCGGCCCTCCGTCCGGGCAAAGGCGCACCAGTCGAGCACGGTGCCGTCGGGCAGCGTCGCCCAGTCTTCCCGGGGCGACGGGTTCCCCTGCAGGCTGAGGCGCTCCGCCATCGTGGCCCCTCGTCGCGGGTCGTAGCTGAACAGCGGGAAGGCGCGTGTCTCGACTGCGAGCTTGGCCTGGCGGTTCGACGCGTCGTCGGCGATGCCGTGCTCCGGCTGGCAGGTCGAGTAGACGATCACGACCGCCGGTCCGGGGAACGCATCGGCGTCGAGGACCGATCGGTAGAAGTGGTTGATGTGCGCCGGCGTTGTCTGGCTGACGTACACCTCGCCGTGAGCCAGGAGAATCCGGCCGAGCTCCTTGCGCCGCTCCGACCGCCCGTGGAGCGCGGCCCCGAACGCGCTGAGCTTGGTGACCTGGCCGCCGAACGAGGCGGTGGAGGCCTGACCGCCGGTGTTCGAGTAGACCTGCGTGTCCAAGACCATCACCTTGATATCCGCCCCGGAGGCCACCATCCGGCTCAGCGCCTGGAAGCCGATGTCGTACATCGCTCCATCGCCACCCAGGACCCACAGGCGTCGGTCTGGATGCCCTTCCTGATCCCACCGCGCGCGAATGCCGAGGGCCACCGCCGGCGCGTTCTCGAACAGCGAGTTGGTCCACGGCACCAGGAAGGGGTTGTAGGGATAGGTCGACCCGTACACCGTGTTGCAGCCGGTCGCCGCGACGATGCCCATCGCCTCCGGTCCGTGGACCTGCCGGGTCGCGGCCAAGAGCATCCGGATGGCCGTGGCCTCCCCGCAGCCGGAGCACGACCCGGCGCCACCGACATACCCAAGGGCGTGCTCGCCGAGCATGAGATCCGCCAGCGCCTTCTCGTTGCGATACGGCTCGGGGGTCACGGGGAGTGCCCGGTAGAGCCGGAAGTCTCGGGCCAGGCGCTCGACGATCGGCTCGTGCTCGCCGTCGGTCCGGGTGTCGGCGTCCTGCTTGTCGACCATCCGGAGCGCGTCGTAGCCCAGGGCATGGCAGACCTCGACGCATTCGCCGCAGCCCTTGCAGTGGACGGGGTTCACGAAGATGCCGAACTGCGCCGGCTCGTGGCCCTTCCGAGCCGGGACCTCGGCGTACTTCGTGGTCGTCGCGAAGTGGCTCCGCGCGGTCCGCGCCGCGCGGACCGGGTCGGCTTCCGCGGCGGCGAAGGACTCGATCGCCGGCCCCAGCACCGACTCGGGCTGGGCGACCGCCAGGATGGCGGTGTCCGGGCAGGCGTTCACGCAGCTCATGCAGCCCACGCAGGCGTCCGCGGTCAGCTCGGGAATGCGCGGTGCCAGGCCGGAGAAGTCGCGCGTGGCGGCCGTCCCCGGCGGGATCACGCTGCGTGCCACCCCGCTGTCGGCCGGGAGCTCGGCGTCCGCCCGACCCGTGGCATAGGCCCCGACCACGGCCGCGTTGAAGTCGTCGACGTAGGCGCGGATGTCAAAGACCGGTGGTGCCGCTTCCGCCAGGCGGGCCTCGTGGCGCTCCTTCTCCTCGGACACGTCCTTGACGAGCGGAGCGTCGACCGCTGGCCGCGGAGCCCCGAGGCGTGCCGGCGGCTCGGCGAGGGGCAGCTCGAGGGGTCTACTCATCGGTCAGCTCCGCCGACATGGCCCGGATGAGGTCGGACGTCGAGACGATCCCGACCGGCGTCGCCCCATCCGGGCCGACGACGACGAGCCGGTGCACGTGGTTCTCCTCCATCCGTCCCGCGGCCTCGGTCAGCGAGGAGGTCGCCTTGACCGTCAACGCCGGAGCGCTCATCAGGTGGCGGACCTGCAGCCCTCGCCAGGAGGACCACAGGTGCTCGGTCGTCCGGGCTCGCAGCATGTCGGTCTGGCTCACCACGCCGACCAGCGCGCCGGTCTCGTCGACGACCGGCAGTCCGTGTACGCGGTGCTCGTCCAGCAACCGGGCGGCTCGGGCCAGCGGGGCGTCGTCGCGAACGACCACCGGATCGGGGCTCATCAGGTCGGCGACGGTCGTGCGGGGGGTCAACGGGCTGCTGGTCATCGGACTGCCTCCATGAGCTCGGGCGGCGCCGGCAGGCGCGACCCAGCCAGCACCTCGGTAACGTGGATGACGGAGTCGAAGGCGGCCTCGATGACCGCGAGGTTCGCGGCGAGGGTCGCCGCCCCGCGCTTGCCGTAGAACCGCCCGAGGCGCTCCTCGACCGCGGCCAGCAACGCGGCACGGTCCAACCCCCGCCGCTGGGCGAAGGGAGTGACCCGCAGGAAGACCCCGACAAGGGCGATCCCCTGCATGCGCACCTCCAGCTCGGGTCGCGGGGCGTGGCGCCGGGCCAGGGTCGCAGTGTCCAGGGCCCACACCTCGACCCGCCGCGCCAGGATCTCCGCTCGCGCGGCCGCCGGCAGCGCGGCCCAGATCGCCTCTGGATCGATCAGTGGGGTCTGGACGAACAGAATGCCGCCGTCGGCCAGGCCGCGAAGTGGATTCGCGTGCCCGAATGCGGCCACGTCGTAGAGCGGGACGAACTCGACCTGGTCGAGCTCCGCATGCTGACGGACCGGTTCGTCGGCAATCGTGAGGAAGTAGGTCGTGGGCAGCCCCTTCTTCTCCGACCCGTACCGCGGGTACGCCTGGACGTGGAGCCCGAACAGCTCGCCTACCAGGGTCGCCAGCAGCTTGTTGGTGGAGACCGATCCGAAGCCGCCGATCGAATGACCTCGCAGGCTGAAGGCGCCGGCCGGACGCAGGTCGACCTCTCGCCGCTCCAGGGCGAGCGGGTGGCGGATGCCGAGGACGGCGTACCGCCGACTCCGGACCTCGTCGGGGTCGGCCAGCCAGTCGAAAACGGCCAACAGGTCGCCGGCTGCCACGTCGCGCGATCCGAGCCCGGCCGAGGCGGAGACGACTCGTGGGACCGCGAGACCGGCGGCCGCCCGGTCGGCGAGGGCGGCCTTCAGCTCCCGGGTCAATGGGTTGTCGTGTGCCGCCGGCTCATCGGTTCGCTCGACGACGGCCACCGCGGCGGCGTGCCCGAGCACCTCCGCCAGCTCGACGGCCGGGAAGGGCCGATACGCGGTCACCGCCACGGATCCCACGCGCCGACCTTGGCGGCGCAGGTGGTCCACGACCGCGGAAGCGGTCTCGGCGATGGTCCCCATCGCGACCACCACCTGGTCGGCGTCATCGGTCCGGTAGGGGTCGACCGACCGGCATCGGCGGCCGGTCAGCCGTTCCCATGCCTCCATGGAGAGCCTGAGCTCGGCGTCCAGTGCGTCGTAGAAGGCACGCTGGCCGATCCGGCCCTTCATGTACGCGTCCTGGTTCTGGACGACCCCGGTCATCAGGGCGAGGTCCGGGTCGAAGTAGCGGCGCAGCCGGTCGGCTGGATCGCCCACGAACTCGCGCAGCAGATCGTCTTCGGGAAGGCGGACGTTCTCCAGGGTGTGGGTCGTCAGGAACCCGTCCTGGACGACGAGGAAGGGCGTCTCGCTGGCTTCCGCGGCCCGCCGGGCAATGGCGGTGAGGTCGGCCGCCTCCTGCGCGTTCCTCGCGAACACGATGGCCCAGCCGGTGTCGGCCACGCCCATGACGTCGTCATGCCCAGCGTGGATGTTCAGGCCCTGGCTGGTCAGCGCCCGAGCGCCGACATGGAACACGGCGGGCAGGCGCTTGCCGGCGATGACGTACAGAACCTCTTTCATGAGGATCAGGCCCTGGCCCGCGGTGAAGTTCGTCACGCGCCCGCCGGCGAGGGCAAAGCCCTCCGCGGCGGACGCCGAGGAGTGCTCCGACTCCGGTTCGATGAAGCTGAGTGGCGTGCCCCACAGGTTCGTCCGGCCGTCCGCGACCGCGGCCTGGAACAGGGCGGCCATCGTCGTCGAGGGGGTGATCGGGTAGGAACAGGCCGCCTGGCTGATCCGGGTCTCGACGTGGGCAATCGCCTCCGAGCCGTCCATCACCGCCGGTACGCCTGGGTATCGAGCCTCGCCCCGGGACTTGCGCATGGCCCTATGGTCAGCGGCGCTTCGTCGTCGACGAAGGGACTCCGGTCCCGAATCGACGGGCCGTTCGGGCCCTCTGCGCACCCTCGCCGCCCCGGGCTGGCGGGCATGCACCGACCCGGAGTGATCGTAGCCACCTATCCCCTGGGGCCGCTCGTGCGAGCGTCCTTGCGGATTTTCGGCTTCCGACCTCTCCGGGTCGCCTGCATCATGCCGCCGCTGCTGGCGTGATGAATGTGCCGGAGGTCACCATCGCACAGGCTGGACGGCCCGAACCGCCACCCCGGAGCGCATGGGATGCTCGCCTGGACTGATGCTGCGCGACGACGAGGGTGAACGGGTGCCTGCCGCCGTCCCGCCCTACGCCTCGCCCGGGCGCGAGGTCGCCGCCGGGCTGGAGGTCGATCCCGACGTCGGCCTGTCGTCGGCCGAGGCGGCCGTGCGCCACGCGGAGCTCGGCGCCAACGAGCTTGGAGCCGTCCCACCGCCGAGCGTGTGGCGCGCGTTGCGCGAAGCGATCACCGAACCCTTCGTATTGATGCTGATCGGCGCCGCGGTTCTCGCCATCGTCATCGGCGAGGTCCGCGACGGACTGCTCATCCTGGTCGGCGTCATCCCCATCGTCGCGGCCGATGTGGCCACCACGTACCGCGCCGAGCGCGCGCTGGAGGTTCTCCGCCAGGCGAATGCACCGCATGCCCGGGTGCGGCGCGACGGCGAACCACTCCTCGTCCTCGCCCGCGAGGTCGTCCCGGGGGACGTCGTCCTGCTGGCGACCGGAGATGTCGTCCCGGCAGACGTTCGGATCGTGACCGCTCGAGCGCTGCTCGTCGATCGCAGCGTCCTGACCGGTGAGTCCCTCCCTGAGCGGGCGAGCGAGGCGCCCGATGCGGTGGACGTGGCGCTCGCCGAGCGGCACTCGATGGCGTACTCGGGTACGAGCGTCGTCGGCGGCCATGGCGAGGGCATCGTCGTGGCCATCGGGGTCGACACCGAGGTTGGCCTGATCGCGGGATCGCTGGGTGGCGATGTACGGCCCCGGTCCCCCCTGGAAGTCGAGCTCGCCCGGCTGGTTCGGATCCTGCTGGTCGTTGCCGTCGCGCTCGTGGTGGTCACCGTCGGGCTCGGCCTCGTCCGCGGGAACCCGATCGGCGAGACCCTTCTGGCCGGGGTGGCCGCGGCGATCGCCGCCATCCCGGAGGAGCCGCCGATTCTCCTCGCCGTGATCCTCGGCCTCGGCGCCTATCGGCTGCTCCGTCGGGACGTGCTCGTCCGGCGCCTGAACGCCCAGGAGACCCTCGGCGCCATCGACCTCATCCTGACCGACAAGACCGGAACCCTGACGGCCAACCGCCTGCGCGTGGTGTCGGTGGAGACGCCGGACGGGGAGCTCGCCGGGACCGCCCGGGCTGCTGCCCTTGGCGAGGCGCTCCGCGCCGAGGCCGAGGCGTGGGACCGGGTCCGGGTCGGCCGATCGGGCGCCTTCGCCCAGGCGATCCACGCCGAGCTGACCGCCCTGGGGACCGTCCCGGAGCTCGCTCCGGAGATGCTCCTCGAGGCGGAGCCGCCCAGCGACGACCGTCCGTTCGCCCGGACGCGGTGTCTCGACGAGCAGGGACCCCGGGAGCTGGCCCTCGGCGCCCCGGAGGCGGTGCTCGGTCTCGTTCGAGATGGCGGCGGCTCAGCGGCGGCGCCCGACGAGCCGCTGGGCTGGGAAGCCGTGGTAAGCCACCGGGCCGAACGCGGCGGTCGGCTCCTCCTCCTCGCGCGGCGAGCGGACGGCGATCGGTGGCGGCCGGTCGCCGCAATCGTCTTCGCTGATCCGCTGCGGCCGGAGATCCACGATGCCCTCGGACTCGCGGCCCGAGCTGGCATCCAGGTGGTGATGGTCTCCGGGGACCATCCGCGGACGGCGCTCGCCATTGCTCGCGAGGCGGGGCTTCCGGATGGAACCCTGCTGACCGGCGCGGAACTCCAGGACATGGACGACGCGCGGCTCCACGACGAGCTCGGTGAGCTGCGGATCGTGGCCCGGGCCACCCCGGCCGACAAGCTGCGACTCGTCCGAGCCGCGGCTGCCGCTGGCCGCACCGTGGCCGTCACCGGCGATGGCGTGAACGATGCGCCGGCGCTCCACCACGCCGATGTCGCGGTGGCCATGGGCAGCGGAACCGCGGTGGCCCGGGAGGCGGCCGACCTGGTCCTCGGCGACGACTCGTTCGGGACCCTGATGCAGGCCCTGCGGGAAGGCCGACGGATGATCGCCAACGCCCAGAAGGGCCTCGTCTTCCTCCTGACCACCCATGTCGCGCTGCTGGGCTACATCCTGGTCGCGACCCTGGCCGGGTTCAGCACCCCACTCCTGCCCATCCAGATCCTGTGGATGGAGTTCTTCATCGACATCTCGGCGTCCATCGCGTTCGAACGGGAGGCGGAGGAGCCCGACTCGATGACCCGTCCCCCACGCCGCCGTGGCGTGCCGCTGCTCGAGACTCCGATCCTGGTCGGCGTAGTCCTGGCCGGCGGATTCACCGGGGTGGCGGCCCTGGCGCTGGTCATGGGCATCGGCGGAGAGGCGGAGCACGCGGCCTGGATGGCGTTCACCACGCTTGTCGTCGCCCAGGTCGTCCGGGCCAATGCCAATCGGACGCTGCGAACCTCGCTGCTGCGGATCGGCCCGAACCCGGTGCTGCTCGGCCTTGGCGTGTGCTGGGTCGCCGTCCAGGCGGCCATCCCCCACATCCCGCCCCTCGCCGACGCCTTCGAGGCGGTGCCGCTGACCGGCACCGAGTGGCTCCTCGTGGCGGCCATCGCACTGGCTCCGGCGATCGTCGCCGAGGGCATCCGCCGAACGGGTCGCACCTGGGTGGCATGACGACGCCGGGCCGGGATTGCGCCCGGCCCGGCGCCTGGCTCGGGCCTTCCCCGAGGTCAGACCTTGACCTTGATCTCCTTGGGCTTGATCGGTTGCACCTTCGGGATCGTGAGCGTGAGCATCCCATCACGGAAGGTCGCCTCGGCGCCTTCGGCCTTGATGCCGGGAAGCTCCAGCGTGCGGCGGAACTCGCCTCGGCTGAGCTCCCGGACCAGGTAGCCCTCTCCGTCGCTCGTCTTCTCCTCGCGATACGTCCCGTGAATGACCAGCGTGTCGCCCGTGATCGTGGTCTCGACGTCCTCCGACTTCACGCCGGGCAGCGCCGCCTTCACGACGAAAGCCTCGGGCTTCGAAACGACGTCGATTCTCGGCGCCTCGAAGCGCCCCACGGTGAGCCACTCGCCCGGTGTGACGAAGGACTGATCGAACAATCGGTCCATCGCCTCACGGAGAGATGGCATGTCCACGTACGACCGTGACCGCATGAGGGTCATGGCACACCTCCTTGGCCATAGCGTGGCGCCCGGGCCTCCATCCGCCAAGTGCCGAACGTCACGAACCGTGCCGGCCGCAGCTCGTGATCCGCCGCGCGATCAGAGGTCCGCGGCGACCTCCCCGGGAAGGGGCAGCGTGACGTCGTCTCCCGATGCGGGCTCGGCTGGGTCGTCGGGCGTCGCGGGCAGGCCGGCGCGCTCGGCGATGATCCGGTCGAGCTCGCGGCGGGTCAGCTCGAGCCGCTCGTCGGCCAGGATCGGCAGCTGGTAGCGCTGCATCCGGAGGTCGTCGGTGTCGAGGGTGCCGATGACCAACGACTCCTCGTAGAGCGGGGCCGCGGCCAGGACCGCGCCGCTGGCGCCGATCAGTCGCGACCCGCCCCAGAAGGTCAGCCCCTCCTCGTTGCCGACCCGGTTGCAGAACGCGACCGGGACCGTCCCGAGCAGGGCGTACGTCTCCTGCATCTTGTGCCAGCCACCGATCGCGGTCAGGCCGGCCACGCTGCCCGGTGCCCGGGCGGGTCCGGCGGCCAGGTTGACGAGGAGCGATGCGCCATCGTGGGACTGGATCATCGGCACCGAGGGGTGCCAGAAGTCCTCGCAGATGCTCAGACCGATCCGGCCGATGGGCTCGCCCGCGTCCGTCGTCCGGATCCGGTCGCCGGTCCGCGTGAAGCGGCCCTCGTCGAACATCCCGTAGGTCGGCAGGTAGACCTTGCGGTGGACGCCCAGCAGCTCGCCGTTGCGAAGCAGGGCGGCGCTGTTCGTGTACCGATGGTCATCGGTCTCCTCGACGAAGCCGACCGCGACCAGGGTGTTCGGCGCCTGGCGCGAGAGCTGACCGAGCCGAGGGTCGGTGGACCGCATGGCGACGTCGGGAACGAGGTCGCTGAGGAGGTAGCCGGTGAGCGCCAGCTCCGGAAAGACGACCAGGTGGGCTCCGTCGGCGGCCGCCTCGCTGAGCTTGGCCGCCGCGAGATCGAGGTTCGCCGCCACGTCCCCGAGATGGGGCGCGATCTGGGCGAGCGCGACGCGGATCTCCACGGCGCTACAAGCTAGCCGACCGGTGTTTCGGTCGTGTCCGGGGCGGTGGGCGGCGTCGGGGGCTCGGCCTCGTCGGCGGCCTCCGCCGAGAGCAGGCCGGAGCTGCCGGCCGCCGCGGCGGCGATTCGCCGCTGGCGCACCGCGGGATCAAGGAGGTCCTCGGCGAAGTGGCAGGCGACCTGGTGGCCGCCGCCCACGGTCCGCAGCTCGGGTCGCTCGGTCGCGCACCGCTCGGGGTTGCCGAGCTGGGTCCGCAGCCAGCAGCGGGTGTGGAACTGGCAACCGGTTGGCGGGTTCACCGGGGAGGGAACGTCGCCCTTCAGGATGATCCGCCGCCGTGCGGAGCGCTCGGACGGCTTCGCCACCGGGACCGCCGACAGGAGCGCGATCGTGTAGGGATGGACCGGCAGGCGGTAGATCTCCTCCGACGGGGCGAGCTCGACCAGGGCTCCGAGGTACATGACCGCCACCCGGTCGCTGATGTGCTCGACCACCCCCATGTTGTGGGCGATGAACAGGTAGGTCAGCCCGAGCCGGCGCTGGAGGTCCCGCAGGAGGTTCAGGACCTGGGCCTGGATGCTGACGTCGAGCGCGCTGACCGGCTCGTCGCAGACGAGCAGCTCCGGCTCGAGGACGAGGGCCCGTGCGATCCCGATCCGCTGGCGCTGGCCGCCGGAGAACTCGTGCGGATACCGGCGCGCGTGGTACGGCTGGAGCCCGACGAGCTCCATCATCTCGGCGACCTTGTCCGCGCGCTCCTTGGCACTTCCGATCCCGTGGATCCGCAGCCCCTCCCCGATGGCCGTGGCAATCGGCGACCGCGGGTCGAGTGACGCATAGGGGTCCTGGAACACGATCTGCATCCGGCGCCGGTACACCTTCAGGTCGGCGCCCTTGAGGCCCGTGATGTCGTTCCCGTCGAAGACGATCCTGCCGCCGGTGGGTTCGATCAGCCGGAGGAGCGTCCGCCCGACCGTCGTCTTCCCGCAGCCCGACTCCCCGACGAGGCCGAGCGTCTCGCCGCGCTTGATCTCGAAGCTGACGTCGTCGACCGCCTTGACATCGCCGATCTTCCGCTGGAGCAGGCCGCCGCGCAGCGGGAAGTACTCCTGGAGGTGCTCGACCTGGACCAGCGCCCCGCTGGTCGCCGGGTGGGGCGCCTCGGCCGCCGCCGTGGCGGCGGTCACCGGACCGCAGCTCCCTGGATCGGCGTCCCGTCGAGCTCGTGGTAGATCCAGCACCGGACGTCGTGGCCAGTGAAGGTGCCGACCGGGCGGAGCTCGGGATGGTCGGAATCGGTGTGCGGGACGTTCTGGTCCACCCGAGGCAGGCAGCGTGGCGCGAAGCGGCAGCCGGCAGGCAGGTTCACGAGGTTCGGGACCGAGCCCGGGATCGTCGTCAGCTCGTCCTGGACCTGGCCGAGGGTCGGCACCGAGCCGATCAGGCCGCGCGTGTACGGATGCTTCGGATCGGCGAACAGGGTGGCCGTATCCGCCTGCTCGACGATCTCGCCGGCGTACATGACGGCGACCCGATCGCACATCTCGGCGACGACCCCGAGGTCGTGGGTGATCAGGATGATCGCCGTCCCGGTGTCGGCCTGGAGGGCCCGCATCAGGTCGAGGATCTGGGCCTGGATCGTGACGTCGAGGGCGGTCGTCGGCTCGTCGGCGATGAGCAGTTCCGGCTCACAGGCGAGGGCCATCGCGATCATCACCCGCTGGGCCATCCCGCCCGACAGGGCGTGGGGGTACGACTCGAGCCGGCGCTCGGGGTCCGGGATGCCGACCATCCGGAGCAGCTCCGCGGCGCGGGCCCGCGCACTCTTCGTCTTCATCCCCTTGTGGATCTCGAGGACCTCCGCGATCTGGCGACCGACGTCGTAGACCGGGTTCAGGCTGCTCTGCGGCTGCTGGAAGATCATGCTGATGCGCTGGCCGCGCAGGGCCCGGAGCTTGTCCGGGGCCATCGTCAACAGGTTCACCCCGTCGAACACGATCTCCCCGGCTTCGACCCGGCCGGGCGGAGCGATGAGCCCCAGGATCGAGAGCGCGCTGACCGTCTTGCCGCAGCCCGACTCCCCGACCAGGCCGAGGATCTCGCCCCGGTCGACGTGGAAGTCGACCCCGGTCACGGCCCGCACCACGCCGTCGCGCGTGTGGAACGAAGTCTGGAGGCCGCGGACATCGAGCAGCCGCTGGCCCACCGGGCCGACGCGGCGCGGGACCTCGCTGATCTCGCTGATCTCGGCGACGCTCACCCGCCGCTCACCGGTTCAGCCGTGGATCGAGCGCGTCGCGGAGGCCATCGCCGAACAGGTTGAAGCCGAGGACGCTGATGGTGAGCGCGATTCCTGGGGCCAGGATCAGCCACGGCGCGTTGAAGAGCTGGTTCCGATCGAGGGCGATCATCGAGCCCCACTCGGCGAGCGGCGGCTGGGCGCCGAGGCCAAGGAACGACAGCGCGGCGACCTCGAGGATCGCGCCGGCGATACCGAGCGTCCCGGCCACGATGAGCGGCGTCAGCGAGTTCGGGAAGATCCGGCGGAACAGGATCCCGCGGCCTGACTCGCCAAGGGCCCGCGAGGCGGTCACGAAGTCGCGCTCCCGGACGGACAGGACCGATGCACGCATGACCCGCGCATAGACGGGGATCGCCACGATCGCGATCGCGATCTGGGCGTTGATCAACCCCGCCCCGAGGACGGTGACGATGGCGATGGCCAGGATGAGGGCCGGGAAAACGAGGAACACGTCCATGATCCGCATCAGGACGTTGTCCGCCCCGCCCCCGACGAAGGCGGCCAGGGCGCCGATGATCGAGCCGATGATGATCGCGCCGGTGACCGTCAGGACCCCGATATAGAGGGAGACGCGGGCCCCGTAGACCACCCGGCTGAACACGTCGCGGCCGTTGCGATCGAGGCCAAAGATGTGCTGCTGGCGGTCCTCCGGGCAGCCGAAAAGGTGGATGCATGGGGCGAACTCGCCATCGGCCGCGGAGAGGCCCTCCTCGATGCCGACCGCCTCGTTCGGGTCGTACGGCGCGATGACCGGGGCCAGCACGGCGGTCGCGATCAGGAACGTGAGCAGGACGAGCCCGACCTGGGCCGAGCGCTGGCGGAGGATGCTCTTCGCGGTGTCGCGCCAGAGGTTGCCCGGGCGTGCGGTCAGCGCCTCCGGCTGCCCGGCTTCGATGTAGGCGCTGCCGGTGGCGATCGGCCCATCGAGGCCGGCCGCTTCCGTCGCTTCGGCGATCCGGGCCTGGGCCTGGAGGTCGCCTTCGGTCTGGAGGCTCATTCGAGGCGGATCCGCGGGTCGAGGAACGCGTAGGACACGTCGACGACGAGGTTGACGGTGATGTACAGGATGGCGGTCACCAGGGTCACGGACTGGATGACGGGGTAGTCACGGCCGATGATCGACTGGGTGATGGTGAGGCCCATCCCGGTCAGGCCGAAGATCGTCTCGGTCAGGACGGCGCCGCTCAGGAGGGCGCCGAGGGTCAGGCCGATGACGGTGACGACGGGCAGGATCGCGTTGCGCAACCCGTGCCGCAGAACGACCCGCCGCTCGGTGACGCCTTTGGCCCGCGCGGTCCGGATGTAGTCCTGGCCGAGAACCTCGAGCAGGCTCGAGCGGGTCATCCGCGCGATGAGGGCCAGCGGGATGGTCGCCAAGGCGATGGCCGGCAGGATGAGGTGCACGACCGCGTCCCCGAAGGCGGCCCACTGGCCGGTGATCAGGGTGCTGATCACGTACATGTTGCCGATGAAGTCGATCACCACCCGGAGCGGCCCCTCGAGGTCCTGGATGCCCCAGGCCTCGGCCAGCGGGATGATGATCACCCCGGCCGACAGCCGGCCGCTGGGAGGCAGGGCGAAGGGCGTGTCCTTCAGGACCACCGCGAACAGGAAGATCAGGATCAGGCCCAGCACGAAGACCGGGATCGAGACGCCGAAGTTCGCGAACATCATCGTCCCGACGTCGACCTTCGAGTTCCGCCTCGCGGCGGAGGCCACCCCCAGGGTGATGCCCAGCACGGTGGCGATGGTCAGCGCGAAGAGCGTCAGCTCGAGGGTCACCGGCATCCGCTCGATGAGGATCTCGGAGATCGGCCGGCCGTTGGCGATCGAGGTTCCGAGGTCGCCCTGGAGCAGGTCGCTGACGAAGATCCCGAATTGGACCGGGATCGGCTCATTCAGCCCCATGCGCTCGTCGAACTCCTCGCACGCCTCCGCGGTCGCGCGCTGGCCGAGGGCCTGGAAACAGGGGTCGCCGGGCAGGATGCGGGCGAGGGCGAAGACGACGAAGACGATGCCGATGATGACCGGGATGGTCAGCAGGACGCGACGGGTGATGAACTGGAGCATTGGCGGCGAGTGTAGTGCGGAGATGCGCTCGGGGGTAGAGCGACGGGCGCCACCCGAAGGTGGCGCCCGTCTGTCGGATCCGGGGCGGGCTGGTGCCCGCCGATCGGGTGGTTCCGGTTAGGACGCGGGCTCGGGCGGCGGAACGTTCAGGAACTGGGCGAAGAATCCGCCGAAGTACGAGAACTCTCCGGTTCGTCCGATGTGGAGGGGATGGTCGAGATCCCACTGCACCGCGTAGGACTGGACGACGTCATTCGCGTCCAGGGTGGCGCCGTTGTGGAACGTCACGCCTTCCCGCAGGGTGCAGGTGAACTCGGTGGCATCGTCGTTACCCACGCACTCGGTGGCGAGGGCCGGAACCGGTGCCGTGCCGCCCACTTCGTAGGCGTACAGGGCCTCGGTGACCTGCTCACAGACTCGGAGCGTCTCACCATCGGTCTCGTCGGCGCAGTACAGAGCGATCGGCTCGGCATTCTGCATCCAGACCATCTGGTTGTCCGGCGGGGTCACGGCGGCGAACCACTCGTTACCCAACGGTGAGCTGTGAGCTCCCTCGTCCCCAGCCAGCCACGCGGTCGCGGACGCGCCATGGGCGATCGGCACCATGGGCACGGTCTCCTTGATGGCGGTGTTCGCCTCCGCATAGGCAGCCCGGCGAGCTTCGGTGTCGAGGGTCGAGGCGCCCGTTGTGAGCGGCTCGGTCACCGACGGATCGATCTCACCGAACTGGAGGTTGGCGGGGTTGTTGAAGTGGTAGTCCAGGAAGTTCGTCGGATCGGGGTAGTCGGCGCCCCATCCGAGCAGGTAGAGCCCGCTCAGCGCGCCGGCCGAGGCGTTGTCGAGGAACGTCCCCGACTCCTGGACCTCGATCGAGACGGTGATGTTGAGGTTCTCGGCCAGCTGGGCCTGGATGTCCTGGGCCACGACGTTCGGGTCGGGCAGGTAGCCACGCACGACGTCACGGTAGTTCAGGACGGTGGTGAAGCCGTTGGCCAGGCCGGCCTGGGCCATGAGGTCGCGGGCCGCGTCCACGTCGAACTCGTACCACTCGTCGCCCTCACAGGCGAGGTCGATGTTGCACGGGGTGAAGTGGGAAGCGGTCTCCGAGCCCTCGGGGTAGAAGTTGTCGACGATCCGCTGGCGGTCGATGCCCATGGCAATCGCCTGCCGGACGCGGACGTCGTCGAACGGCTCGTAGGTGTCGTTGAAGCCGACGTAGAACGTGTTCAGGGCTTCGCGCGGGATGAGCTGCAGGTTGCTGTCACCCTGGATCGTCGCGAAGTCGTTCGGCGCCGGGTTGTCGATCGCGTCCACCGTGCCGGCCTGGAGGGCCAGGAGGCGGGCGGCCGATTCGGTCGTCCACTGGAAGACCAGCTCGTCGCCACCGACGTTCTCGCCCCAGTAGTCGGGGTTCTTGTCGAAGACGAGCTGCGTGCCACGCTGCCAGTCGCGGAGCATGTACGGGCCAGTGCCGATCGGATCCGCGAGGATCAGGTGGTTGGCCATGTTGGCTTCCAGCACGCCGGCGTCCTGGATCGCGAACGAGGTGAACGCGATCTTCGACAGGAATGCCGGGTCCGGGTAGCACAGCGAGAACACGACGGTGTGCTCGTCGGGTGCGCTGATCTGCGAGAACTCGCCGCCGTACTCACAGTCGGCGGGGCCGTCCTCCGGATAGGCGCTCGGCGAGAACGGCTCCTGGCTGGCAGGAGCCTCCGAGGCGCCGCCCGATCCCGACGGGGACGCCGACGGCGACTGCTGACACGCTGCCAGCACGAGGCCGAGGACGACGAACAGGGGTAGGACTTTGCGCATGCAGGTGACCCTCCGCTTCCTCGAAATGTTCACAGGGGTTGGGCGAATGCACCGACTCGCGGGCCGGCGAAGTCGCATCAGGATATCAGCGCCGCCATCAATGCGGCTAGTGTGTGGGCGGTCCTCCCTCTACGAGGCGGCGGCCGCGGCGCCGCCGGATTCAGGCACATCGTCCAAGTGGGCGACCCCGACGTCGCTGCGCAGGGCGTCCTCGGCGAAGTGGCACGCGGCCTGGTGCTGTGGCTGGATGACACGGAGCGGCGGCTCCTCGGTTCGGCAGACTTCGGGGCGGCCGAGCCGCTCGTACAGCCAGCAGCGGGTATGGAACCGGCAACCCGGGGGCGGGTTGACCGGCGACGGGACGTCACCGGTGAGGATGACGCGCTTCCGCTTGCGTTCGGTCTTCGGGTCCGGGATCGGCACCGCCGACAGGAGGGCCCGGGTGTAGGGGTGGCCCGGTCCGGCGTACAGGATGTCTGGCGGCCCGACCTCGACCATCTTGCCCAGGTACATGACCGCGACCCGGTCGCTGATGTGGCGCACGACCGACAGGTCGTGGGCGATGAACAGGTACGTCAGCCCGAACCGCTCTCGGAGCTCGACGAGCAGGTTGAGGACCTGGGCCTGGATCGAGACGTCGAGCGCACTGATCGGCTCGTCGCAGACGATGAACTCCGGCTCGACGGCGAGGGCGCGGGCGACGCCGATGCGCTGGCGCTGCCCGCCGGAGAACTCGTGCGGGTATCGGTTTCGGTAGTTCGGGTTGAGGCCCACCAGCTGGAGGAGCTCGGCGACCCGCTCCTGGCGCGACGCCTTGCTGCCCAGGTCATGGGTCTCGAGGGGCTCGGAGATGATCGAGTTCACCGTCATCCGCGGGTTCAGCGAGGAGTACGGGTCCTGGAAGATGATCTGCATCTGACGCCGCGCGCGGCGCAGCTCCTCGCGGGACAGGCTCATCAGGTCGCGCCCGTCGAACTTCACCACGCCGCCGGTGGGGTTCCGGAGCCGGATCACCGCCCGTCCGGTCGTGCTCTTGCCGCAGCCCGACTCGCCGACGAGGCCGAACGTCTCGCCGCGCTTGATGCTGAAGGTGACGTCGTCGACCGCCCGGACGTCCCCGGTCCGACGCTGGAGGAAGCCGGAGAAGATCGGGAAGTAGACGCGCAGGTCCTGGACGTCGACCAGCGGGCTGCTGTCGTCGGCGGCCATGGCGGTTGCCCGCTCCTCGGCGGGCGTGGCGACCGCCGCCGGGGCGGACTCCTCGGCCCCGGGCTCGGGCGTCTGGGTCGTCTCGGTCGTCACGGGATCCAGCCGTCGGGCTCGGTGCCGAAGCAGCGCGCCATGTGGCCCTCGCCCTCGCGCGGGGTGAGCTCGGGCTCGGAGGTGCGGCACACGTCCTGCGCGAACCGGCAGCGCGGCGAGAACCGGCACTCGGGGATCGGGTCGATGAGGTCGGGTGGCAGGCCCTCGATCGTTCGCAGCCGGGTGGCTCGCTCGGCCGTGATGCGCGGCAGCGACTCGAGGAGGCCCCACGCATACGGATGCCGCGCCTTCTCGAAGACGTCGTCGACCATCCCGGTCTCGACGATCCGGCCCGCGTACATCACGTTGACCCGGTTGCACATCCCGGCCGCGATGCCGAGGTCGTGGGTGATGAGGATGACCGCCGTCCCGAACTCGTCCGACAGGGAGCGGATGAGCTCGAGGATCTGGGCCTGGATCGTCACGTCGAGCGCGGTGGTGGGCTCGTCGGCGAGGAGGAGCATCGGGTCACAGGCGAGGGCGATGGCGATCATCACTCGCTGGCGCATGCCGCCCGAGAACTGGTGCGGGAAGTCCCCCATCCGGTCCCGGGCGCGTGGGATGCCGACCTTCGAAAGGAGCTCGACCGCCCGATCGGCGGCCGCCGACCGCGACAGCCCGAGGTGGGCGCGGGCCGACTCGGAGATCTGGAAGCCCACCGGCAGGGTCGGGTTCAGGCTGGTCATCGGGTCCTGGAAGATGAAGCCGATCTTCCGGCCCCGGAGCCGGCGCATCTCCGCGCGCGAGAGCTTCAGGATGTCGATCCCGTCGAAGATGATCTGGCCCTCGGTGATCCGACCAGGCGGATCGGGCACCAGGCGCACGAGCGAGAGGGCGGTGACGCTCTTCCCGCAGCCCGACTCCCCGACCAGGCCGAGCGTCTCCCCGTAGTCGACGTCGAAGCTCACCTCGTCGACGGCGTGGACGACGCCGTCCCGGGTGAAGAACTGGGTCGAGAGGTTCCGGACCTCGAGCAGCTTCCTGGCGTGCGGGCGGTTATCGGCCAGCCGCTCCGCGAGGCGCCGTCCCTCCTCGGTCGTGATCTCGACCGAATCGGGAAGCTCGGTGACGGCGCCCTCGGGCGGTGCCTGTGGGTCGGAGACCGTCAACCTACTGCTTCCCCTTCAGCTTGGGATCGAGCGCGTCACGAAGACCGTCTCCCAGGAAGGTGAAGCTGATGAGGGCCACGGCGATCGCGATCGCCGGGAACAGGACGAGGTGCGGGAAGGACTGCATGTAGGACTGCCCGCTGGCCACCAGGCTGCCCCAGCTCGCGCGCGGGGCCTGGACGCCGATGCCGATGAAGGCCAGCGTCGCCTCGGCCAGGATGGCGGCCGGGATGCCGAGGGTGACCGCGACGATGATCGGGCCGGTCGCGTTCGGCAGCAGGTGCCGGTTGACGATCTTCGAGTCGGACACGCCGATCGCCCTGGCGGCTTCGACGAACTCCTGCTCCTTCAGGCTCAGCAGCTGGCCGCGGACCAGTCGGGCCATCGTCACCCAGCTGGTCAGGCCGATCGCCACGAAGACGAGGAGCAGGCCGTCGAGCGCCTGCCCGAAGAACGTCTCCCGGAACGCCACCCCGAGCAGGATGATGAACAACAGGTCGGGGTAGGCGTAGATGACATCGGTGATCCGCATCAGGAAGTTGTCGAGTTTCCCGCCGTACCAGGCCGCCATGGCCCCCACCGGGATCCCGATCACGAGCACCACGAACTGGACGACGAGGGCGACCATCATGCTGATCCGGGCGCCGTCCATGAGTCGGCTCAGGAGGTCGCGGCCCAGCTGGTCGGTACCGAGGATGTGGACATGGTCGACGCCGTCCAGCTGCTGCATCGGCTTCAGTGGGCGGCCGTCGTTCTGGATCACCTCGTCGGTGTGCTGCTCGTAGTAGGTGAACGGCGTGATCAACGGCCCGAAGGCGGCGATGAACAGCAGAAAGATGACGATGATCCCACCCACGACGGCCAGCCGGTTCTTCAGCAGGCGCCGGAAGGCGTCGCGCCACAGGCCGGTGCTCTTCCGCCGTTCGAGCGGAAGCCCAACCTCGATGGCGCCCGTCTGCTCGGTCATGGCTGCGGGCTCCTAGCTGTAGCGGATCCGCGGGTCGATGTAGGCGTACAGGACGTCGACGACGAGGTTCAGGACCACGATGACGACCGCGTAGAACATCGTCATCGCCATGATCATTCCGTAGTCGCGCTGGGTGATGCTGGACACGTACGAGCGGCCGATGCCCGGGACGCTGAAGATGTACTCGATCACGAATGACCCGGTGATCAGGAAGGCGAGGATCGGGCCCAGGATGGTCACGACCGGGATCAACGCGTTGCGGATCATGTGGACGATGACCACCGTCCTCCGGCCCAGCCCCTTGCTGTGGGCCGTCCTGACGTAGTCGCGCCGGGTGACCTCGAGCATCGACGCCCGCGTGTAGCGGGCGATCTGGGCGATCGGGTACAGCGACAGGGCGATGACCGGCAAGATCCACGCGGTCGGGTCGCTATCCCATTTCAGGGCATTGGTCGGGAGCCAGCCGAGGACCACCCCGAAGATGATGATCAGCAGCATCGAGGAGACGAAGGTCGGCGTCGAGATGCCGAGCACCGAAACCATCGTCGCCGAGTAGTCGGGCAGCTTGTTGTGGCCGAGCGCCGCGACGATCCCGAGCGGCAGACCAATGGCCACCGAGAGGAGGAAGGCCATCACCCCCAGCTGCATGGTGGTCAGGATCCCGTCGGCGAGGATATCGTTGACCGACCGGTCGACGTACTTGTAGGACGGGCCGAGATCACCGGCCAGGATCCCGCCACAGCACGCGACGACGCCGTCCTCGATGTGGAGTGGGCCGATCCAGTTCAGGTACTGGACGACCACCGGCTCGTCGAGGCCGTACTTGTCGTTGAGGAGCTGGACGGTCGCCGCCGGCAGCTGCTTCTCGCGGGCCCACGGGCCGCCGGGGACGGCATGCATGAGGGCGAACGTGATGACCGACACGAAGAACAGGACCGGGATGATCCACAGGACCCGGCGCACGATATAGGTCAGCACGTCTGCCTCTCCATAGGTTCTTCCGTCGTCGATTCGACGGCCACGGCGTCCGAAGAATAGTCCTCGGGAGCCGTGGCCGTCGGGCGGGCCAATCGGCCCGCCCGACGTATGACGTTCTACTTCCGAACGACTACCTCAGTCGTGCGGGGCGATCGTCGCCCACGAGTAGAAGTGCTCACCTGCATCGGAGTCCAGGGACGTGGCTGCCAGGTCCTGCACCCAAGGCTTGATCAGGCTGAAGCGGGAGCCCCACCGAAGAGTGATCATCGGCGAGTCGGCCATCATCATTTCCTGAGCCTGGTTGTACAGGGCAACCTGACCGTCGAGGTCCGCGGTCACCGAAGCCTGAGCAATCAGCGCGTCGGCATCCTCGTTGCAGTACCCGCTGTTGTTGTTGCCGCTTCCGCAGCCCAGCAGGTCAAAGAGGAAGTTCTGGGGGTGCGGGTAGTCCGCGCTCCAACCCAGCCGGAAGATGTCGAACGGATCCGACGACAGCCGGTCGAGGTAGGTGCCGAACTCCATGCCCACGGGCTCGACCGTCAGGTCATCGCCGAAGGCCTCGCGCCACTGCTGCTGCAGGAACTCGACGCGAGTCTCGTGGGTGCTCCCCGTGTTGTACCCGATCTGCAGGTGCAGGTCGGCAGCCGACGCGAGGCCAAGCTCGTCCAGGGCGGCAGCGAAGTCCGCCTGGGCCTGCTCGACGTCGTACGGCAGGAAGTCGTCTTCCTGGTAGCCAGGCATGCCTGGCGGCACCACGCTCGTGGCCGGGACACCGACGCCACCGAACGCCACCGTGATCGCGGCTTCCTTGTCGACGGCCTCATGGAAGGCGCGCCGCAGGTTGACGGATCGGGCGAACGGACCGTTGGGATCCTTCAGGTCGAACGCGTAGTACTCGATACCAAGGGTGTTGCCGCGGAGCACGTCCTGGCTGAGCTCAGGATCGTCCTCGATGCGCGGGATCTCGGCCGCCGGCGGCTGGGCGATGTCAATGTCGCCTGCCTCGTAGGCCGCGAGCTCCGCTGCCTGGTCGCTGATCACCGAGTACTCGATCCGCTCAAGGTTGACCGGATCGCCACCCCAGTTGGGGTTCGGCTCAAGCACGACGTTGGCGTTGTGGTTCCACTCGGTCAGCATCATCGGACCAGAGGAGATGTACCCCTCGGCCTCGGTGAAGACCATGTCCTCGCGAAGCGGGACAGTCAGCCACATGGTCGCCACGTAGACGAACCAGGAGGCCGGCTGAGAGAGGGTGACCACGAAGGTCGAGTCGTCAGGGGCTGCCACGCCGAAGTCTTCGAGCATCGCGTCGATGTCGTCGACCTCGGGATCAGCGGTCCGCGTCTCGAGCCCGCCCTGGACGTAGTCGAGCACATAGGCGTACTCGGACGCAGTCCGCGGGTCGATGAGGCGGCGCCAGCTGTACACGAAGTCGCCAGCCACAACCGGCTGGCCATCGCTGTATGCGAACCCGTCCTTCAGGGTGAAGGTGATGGTCTGCCCATCGTCGCTGACCTCGTAGGAAGCCATGCCGTCAACGACATTCAGCTCCGCATCGAAGTAGACCAGCGGATAGGTCACCGACCGCAGCACCTGGATTGACTCGCTGTCGGTCGCGGTATTCGGGTCGAGCGACGGAGGCTCGGTCCCAAGCGCAACGCGCAGGACCTGAGGTACGGCAGGCGCCTCGCTGGCGCTCCCCGTGTCGCTCCCGGTCGGCGATTCCGACGCGGATGGCTGGCAGGCCGCCAGCAACAGGATCAGCGCCAATCCGGCGCCCATCGGCTTCTTGATCTGCATGCACCTTTCCTTTCGCCTAGGTGGCGTAGAGGGAATTCGCCGCGTACAGGGGACAGCGGCACTCAATCCGAAACGGACGCTCGGCAGGCCCTCCTCTCCCTACCCTTTTCGTCTGGGATCTGGGCGTGTCCGAACGAGCCGTAGGGCGGCGCCCGGACGGACCTCGGGATCATGGCCCGCCCCGTCCGCCGCTGTCAACACGATCAGCGACGCACGCCAAACACGTCGGAATCTCCCAGTTCCACTAAGGATTACCCCTGCCGACCGGTAGAGGTTCAGCGTCGTCGGGCCTAGCGGACAGCTCCGGTCTCGGGCGGCAGGGCGGCGGCGGCCGCTTCCCACGGGTCGGCGGAAGCCATGGCACCGGTGGCCGGCGCCTCGGTCGGCGGCGCGGGCACCATCCGAAGCCACCAGCGACCCTGGTACGGGTCCACCGCGTCGTTGTCCGGCGCGGCCTGCACATTGCGCAGGGTGGGCTCGCGGGCGGCCAGTCCGGGCGAGACGCGGAAGGGCGCCAGGTCGGTGGGGGCGATCAGGGCGAGCAGCACGATCGCGGTGGCCCCGATCGGGGCCAGCCGGAAGACCGGCAGCAGCTGGGCACGCCACGTCCGTTCGGGCTGCAGGGCCCGGCGCCGGATCTCGAGCCACGTGTCCGGCGACGGCTCGTGGCCCTCGACCCGCGTGCGGAGCGCCCGCTGGAGCTGGATCACCAGCTCGCGGTCGAGGCCGACCTCCTCGCGGCAGTCGACGCACACGGCCAGGTGCTCGAGGTGCGGCGCCGACCGGGCGTCGAGCTCGCCGAACCGGAAGAACTCGATGACCTCGCGGGCGATCCGCGCGCAGCCGGGCATCAGGCGTGGCCCTCCTCGGGGAGCGGCGCGCGCGGCGTGATCGGCGCCTGGCGGGCCACCGGCAGGAGGACGCGCAGCGCCCGGAGGGCGTAGTGGATCCGGGACTTCATGGTCCCGACCTGGCAGCCGGCGATCTCGGCGGCCTCGGCCAGGCTGTAGCCGTGCAGGTAGTACAGGATGATCGCGGTCTGCTGCTTGGGCGGCAGCGCGTCGATCCCCTGCTGGAGGACGTCGATGATCTCCCGCGACTCGACCACCTCATCGGGCTGAGCGGACAGGTCGGGCGCGAGGTTGCCGATCAGGTCGGTCAGCGGCTCGAGCGGCGCCTTGCGCCGGGAGAGCCGCGAGTAGCACAGGTTCGTGCACACCCGCTGCAGCCAGGGCAGCGGCGAGACATCGGTCCGCAGGCGGGATCGGACGCGGTAGGCCTTCACGAAGACGTCCTGAAGGATCTCCTCGGCGAGGAACGGGTCGCGGGTCACCGCCAGCGCGGTCAGGTAGACCGGACGCTGGTAGGTCAGGAAGAACTCCTCGAATGCCTGCAGATCGCCCGATTGCATGCGCTCGACGAGTCCCGGAATCGGTTGAGGCACGTCCCTCGTGTGCTCCCTAGGCCCGAGATTCGGTTGCGAGATACTACGCGTCCCGCTCCGAATCGGTTCGAACCGCCTCCGGGAACGACCAGCGCAGGTCAGGCTGGCGGGCGGCGGTCGCCTCGTCGAGCCGGCCGACCGGAGTCGTGTGCGGTGCGCTCCGGATGGCCTCGGGATCGGTCGTTGCACGATGGGCGATGTCGCGCATGACGCCGATGAAGCGATCCAGCGTCTCGCGGGTCTCGGTCTCGGTGGGCTCGACCATGAGCGCCTCCTCGACGATGAGCGGGAAGTAGATGGTCGGCGGATGGATCCCCTCGTCGAGGATCGCCTTGGCGATGTCGAGCGCGGTCACCCCGTGCTCGCGCTTCTGGCGCCGGGCGCTGAACACGACCTCGTGCTTGCAGATCCGATCGAACGGCAGGTCGTAGGCGTCGGCCAGGCCGACCCGCACGTAGTTCGCGGCGACCACCGCATCGTCGGTCACCTCCCGCAGGCCCTCCCCACCGTTGGCCCGGATGTACGCGTAGGCCCGGACATGCATCCCGAAGTTGCCGGTGAAGGTCCGCACCCGGCCGATGGCGGTCGGCCGCGAGCCGGGCGCCTCGAGCTCGAAGCGGGCGCCGGGCGTCGATCGGCCGGCCCACGCATTGGCCAGGACGGTCGCCGGGTCGCCCTCCACGAGGAGCGGCCGCGGGGCCGGCAGGAACGGGACGAGCCGCTCGCTGACCCCGACCGGGCCGGCGCCCGGTCCCCCACCGCCGTGCGGCGTGCTGAAGGTCTTGTGCAGGTTGAAGTGCATGACGTCGAAGCCGGCCTCGCCGGCCCGGAACCGGCCGAGGATCGCGTTCAGGTTCGCACCGTCCATGTAGGCGATGGCGCCGGCCTGGTGGACCGCCGCCAGCACGTCGTCGATCTGGTCCTCGAAGATCCCCAGCGTGCTCGGGTTGGTGAGCATCAGGGCGGCGGTGTCGGGACCCAGCGCCCCGCGTAGGGCCTCGAGATCGATCCCGCCCCTGGCGTTCGAGGGCACGGTCCGGGTCGTGAAGCCGACCATGCTGGCGGTCGCCGGGTTCGTCCCGTGGGCACTGTCGGGGACGAGGACCGTTCGGCGCTGGTCGCCCTCCCCGCGAGACCGATGGTAGGCGCGGGCCATCAGCATCCCGGTCAGCTCGCCGTGGGCGCCGGCGGCCGGCTGGAGGCTGACCGCGGCAAAGCCGCCGATCTCGCGCAGCAGCTCGGCCAGGAGCCACTGCAGCTCGAGGCTGCCCTGGCTCAACGCGGCGGGGTCGAGCGGGTGCGAGCCGGCCAGGCCCGGCAGCCGGGCGGCCCACTCGTTCAGCTTCGGGTTGTACTTCATCGTGCACGACCCGAGCGGGTAGAAGTCGATGTCGATCGCGTGGTTCAACCGGCTGAGCCGGTTGAAGTGGCGGACCAGCTCGAGCTCGTGAATCTCGGGGAGCCGCGGCGCCGTCGTCCGGCGAGCGGCGGCGGGGATGTCCGGCTGCGCGGCCGCCGACGCGCGGGCCGCGGCGGAGGGCGCCGGGAAGCGGATCGCTCGGCGGCCCGGACGGGAGCGCTCGAAGAGGGTGGGCTCGACGACCCGCAGCCGCTCCCCGCTCGTCGGGGAGTGGAACGCGGCGCCCCGCCCCGAGGCATCGGCCGCCGGCCGCGACTCCACCGCGCTCACGTGGCTGCTCCGAGCGCCTCGACGAGGCGGGCCACGTCGTCATCGGTGGTCAGCTCGGTGGCGGCCAGCAGAAGCGTGTCGCCGAGCTCCGGATACTCGCCCTCGAGGACGAAGCCGGCCACGACGCCCTGCTCGACGAGGGCCGCGTGGCGGAGCGCCGCACTCGGGACGTGGAGCGCGACTTCGTTCAGGTAGGCGGCCCCGAACCTGCGCGACGCGAGCCCGGCGGCCTCCAGGCTGGCCACCAGGTGGCGGGCCTGGGTCGCCGACCGCTCGGCGACCTCCTCCAGGCCCTCGGGTCCGACCGCGGCCAGGTACGCGGTCGCGGCCAGGGCGCAGAGCGCCTGGTTGGTGCAGATGTTGCTGGCGGCCTTCTCGCGACGGATGTGCTGCTCCCGTGCCTGCAGGGTCAGCACGTAGCCGCGCCGTCCCGCCCCGTCGCGGGTGGCCCCCACCAGTCGCCCGGGGAGCTGGCGGACGGCATCCATCCTGGCCGCCATCAGGCCCAGGTACGGGCCACCGAACGAGAGTGGAATGCCGAGCTGCTGGCCCTCGGCGGTCACGATGTCGGCCCCGTAGCGTCCCGGCGCCTCGAGGACCGCCAGGCTGACCGGGTCGACCTGGGTCACGAACATGCCACCGTTGGCGTGGGCCGCTTCGGCCAGCTCGGCCATCGGCTCGAGGACGCCGAGGAAGCTGGGCTGCTGGACGACCAGGCAGGCGACATCCGGACCCATCGCCGCCGCAGCGGCCGCGACGTCCGTCTGCCCGCTCCCACCCTCGGCCAGGTCCGCGGCGACCTCGACGATCTCGATCCCGGGTCCCGAGCCGTAGGTGGCCAGCACCCGGCGGACCTGCGGGTCGACGCCCCGGGAGACGGCCACCGTGTCGCGCCCGGTCAGCCGGCACGCCATCAGGGCCGCCTCCGCCGTCGCGGTCGCCCCGTCGTAGTGAGAAGCGCTCGCGACCTCCATCCCGGTCAGCTCGCAGATGAGGGTCTGGAACTCGTAGATCGCCTGGAGCGTGCCCTGGCTGACCTCGGGCTGGTACGGCGTGTAGGCGGTCGCAAACTCGGCGCGACCGATGACCTCGTCGACGACTGCCGGGATCAGCCGTCGGTAGGCGCCGGCCCCCAGGAACGACACCTCGGCCGGCCGGTTGCGGCCCGCCAGGCGGGTCAGCTCGGCACGGACCTCCTGCTCGGTGAGCGACGGTGGGACGGCGAAGCGCGAGGCGCGGACCGAGGCCGGGATGTCCTCGAACAGCTCGTCGACCGAGGCCACCCCGATCGCGGCCAGCATGGCCGCGCGGTCGGCATCGGTATGCGGGGTGTAGGTCATTCGGCCCCGATCAGGGACCCGTAGCCGGCGGCGTCGAGGAGGGCGTCCAGCTCGTCGGGGTTGGTGAGCGCGATCCGTGCGACCCAGCCGTCCCCGTGGGGATCCGCGTTCAGCAGCTCTGGCTGGCCGCGGAGCGCCTCGTTGACGGCGATCACCGTGCCGCTCGCCGGCGCGAACAGGTCGCTGACCGCCTTGACCGATTCGACGACGCCGAAGCTCTGGAACTGGGTCATCGCGCTTCCCGGCGCCGGCAGCTCGACGTAGACGATGTCCCCCAGCTCGGTCACGGCGAACTGGGTCAGGCCGATGACGGCCTCGCCGCCCTCGGGGCGGATCCACTCGTGCTCACGCGAGTAGCGGCGGTCGTCGGGGAGGCTCACGTCGGCGATTCCTCGGCAGGGCGGGGGCGTCGGTAGAACGGCAACTTTACCCGCTCGGCCCGGCAATGGCGGTCGCGGATGATCACCGCCAGCGGATCCTCGGCCTCCGCCAGGTCGGCTCGGACGAAGGCCATCGCGATCCGATCGCCGAGGGTCGGCGACAGGCTTCCGCTGGTCACCGTGCCCACCACCTCGTCGGCCGCGTCACCGCCCTCCCCCACGACGACCGGGTAGGCATGCCGCGCGATTCCCTCGTCGCGCATGACGAGGCCGATCAGCCGCCGCCGCGGTCCGGTGGCCGCGACCTCGGCGAGCGCCTCGCGGCCGACGAACGGCCCCTTGTCGAGCTTCACGACGCGGCCGAGGTTGGCCTCGTACGGGTTCACGTCCCGGCCCAGCTCATTGCCGTACAGGGGCATTCCGGCTTCCAGGCGGAGCGTGTCGCGCGACGCGAGACCGCATGGCCGCAGGCCGAACGGTTGGCCGGCGGCGGCCACCGCCTCCCAGACCGCGACCGCGTCCTCCGCGTCGCAGAACAGCTCGAAGCCGTCCTCCCCGGTGTACCCGGTGCGGGCCACGAGGCACGGGATGCCGGCCACCCGACCCGCGGCGGATCGGTAGTTCCGCAGCGCCCCGAGGTCGACATCGGTCAGGCCCGCCAGGAGCTCCGCGGCGCGCGGGCCCTGGGGCGCGATGAGCGCCGTGGCGTCCGACTCGTCCTCGATGGAGACCGACTCCTCCCCATCTGCTGCCACCGACCGCAGCTGGCCGACCACCGCGTCTCGGTTGGCGGCGTTGCAGACGACCAGGTAGCCCTCGTCGATTCGGTACACGATCACGTCATCGATGACGCCGCCGTCCGACGCGCAGAGCATCGAGTACTGGGCCTGCCCCGGCTCGAGGGTCGCCGGATCGCTGACCACGACTCGCCGGACGAAGGTGAGGGCATCCGGGCCACCAAGGCGGATCTCGCCCATGTGCGAGAGGTCGAACAGGCCGACCGCCTGGCGGACCGCGCGGTGCTCCTCGAGCTCGGAGGCGTAGCGGACCGGCATCTCGTACCCGGCGAACTCGATGAGCCGGGCGCCGAGGGCCCGATGGACGGCGTCGAGCGGGGTCCGCCGCGGGGCGGCGGTGGTCACGGGACCGATTCGACCGCGGCTGTCAGGCGCTGCTCGGCCTGCTCGACGACGTCGCGTTCGGTCGGGTAGTTCATGAGCTTCAAGGCTTCCTGGATCGGGACCCACCGGCACTCGTCGAACTCGTGGTCGTGGTCGTCCAGATGCCCGCCGATCGGCCGCATGAGGAAGAAGTGGACGGTCTTGTGGTACCGGGTCGAGCCGCGGACGAAGACGTAGCCGATGGGCCCGAGGGTGGCCTCGATCTCGACCGCCAGGCCGGTTTCCTCCGACGTCTCCCGGAGAGCCGTTTGCTCGATCGTCTCGCCGGCCGACGGGGTTCCCTTGGGCAGGGCCCAGAGCACCGGTGATCGCCGATGGGCGAGGACGATCTCGGGGCCGGTCGGGGTGAGCCGATAGACGACGCCGCCCGCCGAGGTGGCGCGGGCGTCCCGCTTGACGGCCACGCGGCTCCCGCTAGCCGCGGTCGCGGGGAAGGCCGAGCGGGAGCGAGGGCCGGCGAGCCCGGTGCGAGGCCAGGCGGCCGAGGTCCGGGAATCGGTAGCGGCTCGTCTGGCAACGAAGGGCGTGGACGGAGGCCGTGGTCCGGCGGTCCCGGAGCGGCTGGTGGTAGATCGTCGTCGGTCGGGTCGACAGGCCGAACCGGTCGCGTCGCGCTGCGCTCCCACTCTGGTACTCGAACTCGGTGGACGACGGCCGGGGGCGCATGGTCAGCGCATTGTAGTCGGCGCTTCGTCGGCCGCAAGCGGTCGACGGCGAGGCCCGAGAACGGCGCGGTACAGGTCGACGACCTCGCTCACCCGAACCGCCGCATCGAACCGATCCGCGCCGGCCAGCGCCCGGGCGGCCATCCGTTCGCGGCGGCGGCGATCGCCGGCCAGGAGGCCGGCAGCTTCGGCCAGGCGGCCCGCCCGGGTTTCGGCCGGTTCGGCCGGCACGAGGACCGCGTCGACACCGGGACGGAGCGTCTCGCTGACGCCCGGGCCGTCGACCGCGGCGACGGGCAGCCCCGCCGCCAGGGCCTCCGCCAGGACCAGCCCCTGCGTCTCGGTCTGCGAGGCGAACAGGAACACGTCGCAGGCCTTGACCAGGCCGAGTGCCTCCTCGCGCGGGAGCCGCCCGGTGACGTGGACCCGGTCGCTCACACCCAGCTGCGCCGCCTGCTGGGCGACGGCTTCCTCGGCCGGCCCTCCCCCGACGAGCAGGAGCCGAAGCCGCGGCCGCCCGGGCGCGGCCAGGGCGAAGGCCTCGACGAGGACGTCCACCGATTTCTCGGTTGCCACCCGGCCGAGGCTGACGAGCACGACGCTGGTGCCCACCGGCCAGCCCGCCTGGCGGCGGGGATGGCCCTCGGGCAGAGCGGCGATCGCCGCGACGTCGATCCCGGTCGGGATCGCGCGGACGATCGGTCGCGGGCGGTCGCCCAGGGCGGCGCGGATCTCGGCGGCCAGCGACTCCGACGGGGCCACGATCCCGGCGCAGCCCGCCCACCACGTCGCCAGCCAGGCGTCGGCGGCGCGGGCCGAGACCGGGGCCAGCGGACCGAGGTAGTGGCCGTAGTCCCCGAACCGGGTGTGATGGGTGAAGACCAGCGGGGCCTTGACCCTGCGGGCCACGGCCCGCGCCATGAGCCCCGACGCGAACGGCGAGTTGGCATGCACGACGTCGGGCGCGAACTCGATCGCCCGGCGAACGGCCTTCGAGCGGATGGGCACCGGCATCCGGTAGCCGGGCGGGGCCGGCGGCACCCGATATGAGGGCAGCCAGGCGACCTCCGGGTCGGGGCCGGGCGCGCCCGCGGTCCCCGGCTCGACGCCCCTGGCCGGCCGTGGCACGACGAGCAGGACCTCGTGTCCGAGGGCGCCGAGGCCCCGTGCCAGGGTCTCGGTCGAGACGGTCACGCCAGAGAGGTACGGGAGGTACGACTCGCCAAAGATGGCGACCCGGAGCCGGGTGGATGCGACCATGCCCGCCATTGTGCCGTTCGTCCCCTAGGCGATCCGGGGGAGGACGGTCTACACTCGACCGCCTGTTCTGAGGTGAAGACCATGCCCGTCTCCCGGCTGACCGACGACCAGCTCAAGGACATGCTCAAGCTGGCCAAGGGCGCCGACAGCATCGAGCTCAAGCTGACCGTGCCCGCGTCGGGCCAGCGCTCGGCTCTCGTCGCGCTCGGCATCGACCCGCTCGACGCACAGATCCGGCAGGTCTACTTCTACGACACGCCCGACCTGAAGCTCTTCAACCACGGCCTGAACATGCGGGCCCGGCGGGTCCAGGGCAAGGGCGAGGACTCGGTCGTGAAGATCCGGCCGGTGGACCCCGAGCAGCTGCCCGGCGAGTGGCGGGTGTCGCCGAACATGAAGGTCGAGGTCGATGCGATGCCGGGCGGGTACGTCTGCTCGGCGTCGCTGAAGGGGAAGCCGGCTGTCGGCGATACGCGCAAGGTCCACTTCGGCGAGGAACCGATCCGGCGCCTGTTCTCGAAGGAGCAGCGCGAGTTCTTCGAGCACCATGTCCCGGACGGCGTGACCTGGGACGACCTCGTCGTGCTGGGACCGATCTTCGTCCTGAAGGTCGTGTTCACCCCTGTCGGCTTCGACCGCAAGGTCACCGCCGAGATGTGGTTCTACCCCGACGGCAAGCGGATGCTCGAGCTGTCGACGAAGTGCGCCCCCGGCGAGACGATGCAGGCGGCCACCGAGGCACGGCTCTTCTTCGGCGACCTGGGCATCGACCTGCTCAGCGCCCAGGAGACGAAGACGAAGAGCACCCTCCAGTTCTTCGCCAAGGAGCGGGCTCACCAGGGTGCCGAGGCGGCCGCCGATGGAGAAACGGCTGCCGAAGGCGAGGGCGAACCAGCTGCAGCGCCGGACGATGGCGCCGAAAGCGCGCCCGTCGCGGTGGCGTCGCCCGCCGTGGTCGAGCCCGCGGAGGCGATGGCCGAGCTCGAGTCGAACGGGACGAACGGCACCGGCATCTGAGGGGCTGGCTGCTCGGGGGGAATGGTGGGCGATACTGGACTCGAACCAGTGACCTCACGGATGTGAACCGTGCACTCTAACCAGCTGAGCTAATCGCCCGACGCGAGCGGCCAGTATAGCCACGGCGCTCCGCCACGCCGCACACGCCGGTCAGGTCGCCGCCGCGGCCGCCGGCACCTCCGACTCCTCGTCGCCGCTTCCCGAGCCGCTTCCCGGCGGCTGGCGCTCCGGGTCCCGTACCCCGCGCACGAAGAGCAGCGACAGCATCAGGAGCGCGCCGAGGATGCCGCCCACGACGAGCGTCGTCTCGGGTCCGATGATCCCGGCCACCGGCCCGGTCAGGGCGAACGAGAGCGGCACCAGGCCGATGGACACCAGCCAGTCGAGGCTCGACACGCGGCCGAGCAGGTCTCGCGGGACGAGCTGTTGGAGCAGGGTGAACCAGATGATGCCGCCGAACTCGAAGAGGGCCGCGCTCAGCGCCGACAGGACCAGCGCGTGCCACAGCTCGGTCATCAGCCCGAACCCCGCAATCATCAGGACGCCCAGGGTCCAGGACACGAACATCGCGGTGATCGTTCGGCGCGGGAGCCCGACCTGGCCGACGACGATGGCCATGATGATGGCCCCCAGCCCGCCCACCGCGAAGATCAGGCCCAGGGCGTCGGCGCCGAGCTCGAGCCGGTTGCGGACGAGGAACGGCAGGAGCACCTCCTCGGGTCCGACGAACACCAGCAGGCTGAGCATCGACGAGACGAGGGTCGCCCAGATCCATGGCTTGGACCGGACGTAGGCGAGGCCCTCCCCGATCTCGTGCAGCGCCTGTCGCACCCCGTGCTCGACGACCCGGGCCTGGGGCCGGGCGCGGATGAGGGCGATGGCCACCGCCGAGATGAGGAAGCTCGCACCGTCGACCAGGAACGCGGCGCCGGAGCCCACAGCGGCGACGGTGAAGCCACCGATGGCGGGGCCGATCAGCCGCCCGGTCAGCGGACGGACCAGGCTGCCCAGGGCGTTCGCCTGGGGCAGCAGCTCCTCGTCGACGAGGTCAGGAACGATCGCCGTCGAGGCGGGGTTGAAGAACGCATCCCCGATCCCGACGAAGGCGATGAGGACGATGATGTGCCAGATCTCGAGCGACCCCCCGATCGACAGGACGCCGAGCAGGATGCTGGCGGCGGCCCGGAGCAGATCGGCGCCGACCATGAGCCAGCGGCGGTCGTATCGGTCGCTGAAGACCCCGCCGACCAGGACGAACAGGATCAGCGGCAGGGTCCAGGCCAGCCCCACCAGGGACATGGCGGTCGGCACGTTGCTGATGTCGTAGACCTGCCAGGCCAGCGCCACGAAGAAGAAGCCGTCGCCGAGCTGGGAGACGAACGAGCCTGCGGTGAGGAACGCGAAATCACGCCGGGCGAGGGGCTGGAGGACGCCGATCCGGCGCCAGAAGCCGGTCAGAGCGAGAGCACCACGCGGGAGATCGCGCCGAGGACGAGCATCGCGATGAGCGGCGACCAGTCGATGCCGCCGGTGGGCGGCAGGACCCGACGAATCGGGGCCAGGATCGGCTCGGTGAGCTGGTACACGAAGGCGACGAAGGTGCCACCGCCGCGGGGGTTCGTCCAGCTGATGATCACCCGGGCCAGGAGGAGCAGCCACAGGAGCGTGCTCAATAGCTTGAGAAATGTGATGAACACCACCGGCACGGCGGCAGCATAGCAGCGGCCCGCAGCGCTTCCGGCGGGTCGGTCAGGCGGGTTCCGGGCGCTCCCCGAAGAGCGCGCTGCCGACCCGGACGAGGGTCGCGCCCTCGAGGACGGCGGCCTCGAGATCGGCGCTCATCCCCATCGACAGCTCGGGCAACGGCAGGCCGGATGCGGCGCGCAGGTCGTCGCGCAGCCGGCGCAGCGTCGCGAACGCAGAACGGGAGATGGCCGCCTCGTCGGTCAGCGGGCCGATCGCCATCAGCCCGACGACGTCGACCGCGGTCGTCCGATCGAGCGCGGCCACGAGGTCCTCGCGCCCGGGACCACCGGCCAGGTCCGCCGCCGCGAACCCGTGCTGGGTGGCCGCGGCCGCCACGTTGACCTGGAGCAGGACCTGGCGCCGAATCTCGAGGTCGTGGGCCGCCTGGTCGATCTTGCGGAGGAGACCGGTCGAGTCGACCCCCTCGATCCAGCTGAACCCCTCGACCGCCCGGCGGGCCTTGTTCGACTGCAGGTGGCCGATGAGGTGCCATTCGGCGTCCGGGGCGGCGGCGATCTTTGACTCCCCTTCCTGGACGCGGTTCTCCCCGAACCGCTCCAGTCCGGCACGCCGTGCCGCGGTCACGACCTCGGGCCCGAAGCCCTTCGTAACGGCGACGACACGGACCTCGCTGGGGTCGCGACCCGCCTCGGCGGCGGCGGCCTCGATCCGGCGCCGGACCTCGACCCATGCCCCGGCGACCGCCGCGGTGAGGACCGGGTCCTGGTCCTCGATCATCGCCCGGGCGCCAACGAGCCCCGGCCGCGGCCGGGGCTCATCGGTCCAGGTTCGGGCCGAACCGCGTCAGTCCTGCTCGCGGCTCGGCTGGCGGAGGAAGCTGGGGATGTCGAGGTCCGTTTCCCCGTAGGCCGGTCGCTCGAGCGACGTCGGCCTGGTCGCGACCGGCTCACGCTCGGCCGGACGGAAGACCTCGGTGGGCTCGGGCTCGGTGTCGACCGGCTCGGGCGCCGGCGTAACGGTGAACGCGGTCTTCTCGATCCGCTCGCGCTCGATCTCGGCCAGCAGCTCGCGGCTCTTCTCGTCCAGCGAGGACTCGATGCCGACCGCCGACTCGGCGGCCTGCGGGCGAACCGCCGGCTTGGGTCGGCTGCGGACCGGGTCGAAGCCGGTCGCGATGACGGTGACCTTGACCTCGTCGCGCATCCGGTCGTCGATGACCGTGCCGAAGATGATGTTCGCCTCCGGATCGGCGGCCTCCTTGATCACCTCGGCCGCCTCGTTGACCTCGAACAGGCCGAGGTCGCTGCCGCCGGTGACGTTGAACAGGATGCCGCGGGCGCCCTGGATGTTGATCTCCAGGAGCGGGCTCATGACGGCGGCGCGGGCCGCCTCGACGGCGCGGTTCTCCCCACTGCCGAGGCCGATCCCCATCATGCTGCTCCCGGCCTCGCGCATGATCGTCTTCACGTCGGCGAAGTCCAGGTTGATCAGGCCCGGGACGGTGATCAGGTCGCTGATGCCCTGCACGCCCTGGCGGAGGACGTCGTCGACGACCCGGAAGGCGTCGAGGATCGAGGTCTTCTTGTCGACCACCTCGCGCAGGCGATCGTTCGGGATCGTGATCAGGGTGTCGACCTTGTCCTTGAGGGTCTCGGTGTACTGCTCGGCGACCAGCTTGCGCCGGGCGCCCTCGAAGGAGAACGGCTTGGTGACGACGGCGACGGTGAGGGCGCCGAGGTCCTTCGCGATCTCGGCCACGACCGGGGCCGCGCCCGAGCCGGTGCCACCGCCCATCCCGGCGGTGATGAAGATCATGTCGGCGTCCTTGAGCGCCTCGTAGATCTTCTCGGAGTCTTCCTCGGCGGCGCGCTGGCCGATCGCCGGATCGGCGCCGGCACCGAGGCCGCGGGTCATCTTGTCGCCCACGCGGATCTTGTGGGGCGCGTCACTCTGCAGCAGCGCCTGGGCGTCGGTGTTCACGGCGATGAACTCGACGCCCATCATCTCGGCGCGGATCATGCGGTTGACGGCGTTGCTGCCCCCACCACCGATACCGATGACCTTGATCAGGGCGAAGTTCTCTGCGTCGGACCGGAGCGGCATTGGAACGTCTCCTGGGTGCGTGCGGGTATGACCGGGCACGGGAAGGGTCCGAACCCAGAGTTGGATGGGCCTCGGGCTAGTCTACCGATCCCCCCTCGCGACCGAAAACCGACCTGTCCACAACCTCGGGCCGAGTTGTCCACAACCTCGAGGCCGATGGTGGATGGGCGTTCGCCTGCTCCACAGTCCGGCGCCGTGCCAGAGGCGCGGTGCCGACCCGCCGGTCAGCCGGGGAAGAGGTTCCGGATCCAGTTCCGGGCGTTGCTCAGCCCGGCGCTCATCGGTGAGCGGGTGACGTAGCCGATCGGCTCGGCGCCGACGTGGCGGGCGCCCCACAGGAGCAGTCCGAGCGACGTCGAGAACGCCGGGTTGGCGAGCTGGTCCATCAGCCCGCCGACGCCCTGGGGGGTCGCGACCCGGACCGGCATCTCGAGGACGTCGCGCGCGAGCTCCGCGACGCCCGCCAGACGCGCGCCGCCCCCGGTCAGGACCAGCCCCGCGGGAAGCGGGCTGCCGTGGCCGGAGCGCTGGACCTCCTCGCGGATGAGCTGGTAGAGCTCGCGCATTCGCGCCTCGATGATCTCGCTCAGCTTCCGGCGCTGAATGGTCTGGCCGCCGCCCTCACCCATGACCGCGACGTTGATCAGCTCCTCGGGCTGGACCTCGGCGACATTCGAGGTGCCGTGCCGGATCTTCACGTCCTCGGCGAGGTTCAGGCTGGTGCGGAGGCCGATCGCCACGTCGTTCGTGACGTGGATCCCGCCGACCGGGATGACCGCCGAGTGATGGACCGCACCATCGACGAACACCGCCATGTCGGTGGTCCCACCGCCGATGTCGGCGACGATCACCCCGAGCTCCTTCTCGGTATCGGTCAGTGTCGCCTCGGCGGCCGCCAGCGAGGCGATCACGAGCTCGTCGATCTGGACCCCGGCATTGCTGACGCACTTCGTCAGGTTCTGGAGTGATGTGCTGGCGCCGGCCACGATGTGGGTCTCGACCTCGAGCCGGACGGCGCTCATCCCGAGCGGGTCCTTGATTCCCTCCTGGCCATCGACGATGTAGCCGCGCGGGATGACGTGGAGGATCTCGCGGTTGGACGGGACCTGGACCGCGCGCGCGGCTTCGGTGGCGCGGGCGATGTCCTCGCGGGAGACCTCGCGGCGGTGACCGCTGACCGCCACCACGCCACGACTGTTCTGGGACGAGATGTGGCCTCCGCCGACGGCCACGAACGCCGAGCCGATCTTGTAGCCGGACAGCCGCTCGGCCTTCTCGATGCTGGTGGCGATCGACTGGACCGTCTGCTCGATGTTGGCGACCATCCCCTTCTTGATGCCCATCGAGGGGGCGATTCCGTAGCCGACGACGTTCACGTCGCCCGCCGGGGTCACCTCACCGATGAGGGTCGTCACCTTCGTGCTGCCGGGGTCGATCCCGACCAGGACCGTCTCTCTGTCCAAATGTGACCTCCGTCCGAGCCCGGCCGACCTTACAGGAAGTGGCGCCGGATCAGCGCCACGTTCTGGAAGATCCGGAGGCCGAAGGCGATGAGCGCGACGAGGTACAGGTCGATCCCCAGCCGATCCCCGAGGAAGGTGAGGATCACGGCGACCAGGGTGTTCGCCAGGAAGCCGGTCAGGAAGATCCGGTTGTCATAGTGGCCGTCAAGCTCGGCGCGCACCGCGCCGAGGATCGAGTCGAGTCCCGCGAGGATGGCCACCGCGGTATAGCGGGCCAGCTCTGGGCTCACGCTGACGTTGAGCATCAGGCCCAGCAGGATGCCGATGCCGAGCCCCACCAGTGGGAGCCAGAGTCTGAGGTTCGAGGACACCGCGCTCCGAGGGGGCTCGGGCGCCGCCGCCGTCTGACGCACGGTCTCAGCCCCGGGCACGGAAATATACCCTCCCCGGATTGCGGATATCGATCCAGGCCACGCTCGCCTCGGGATGGGCCGCGAACAGGGTCCGGACCCCGCTGGCCTGGGAGGCGAGCCGCGCCTCGACCGCCTCGGGCGTGTCCGCCGGGTCGAGGCCGTAGTAGCCGAACGCGGCCGACCAGCCGGCCTGCGGCGAGGAGAGGACGAAGCCATAGGTCGCGTCGATCGCGATCCCCAGCTGCCCGGACTCGGAGCCAAGCCGGCTGGGCGGCAGGTCCGCCAGAAGGATGGCCGCATCCACCTCGTCCTGGGCGAGCTGGTCACCCATCGAGAGGTCGTGGGAGGTTGCACGGTCATCGGACACGCGCGGGAGGTCGGCCTGGTCGCCGGTGATGATCGCGTCGCGCGACTGGACGCCGACCACGGTGCCGTCCTCGGCGACGAGCAGCTGGGCGGCATCGGTGCGCCAGATGGCCACGGCGTCTCCTTCGACCAGGGCCACCTGGACCTGCCCGAACAGCCCGACCTCCACGGCAGCGGTCCTCACCCCCGGCAGCGTTCCGAGCGCCTCGGCCACCGCGGCGCCGTCGACGAGCAGCAGGCTGCGCCCGACCATCGGTCGGGTGACCGCATCGAGCTCATCGCGACCGGTCCATTCGGCCCCGGCGTACGAGACGGCGCGGACCCGGAGCCAGGGCCCGGCCACCAGCCAGGCCGTGGCGCTGACGAGCAGGAGGCACAGGATCCCGGCCGAGATGCGGGTCCAGTTCACCCGCCGCCGCTTGCGGCGCGACGGGACCGAGGCGGGCGGGGTGGCACCTCGCGCGGGGCGGCCCTTGACCTTGACCCGGGTCGTCATCCGCCGGTTCGGGTCGGTGGTCCGCGCCGCGGGGCGCGCCTTGCCGGCGGGCCGGATCCGCTCGAACAGGCGGTCGCTCATCCCGACCCCTCCCCGGCGGCCAGGTCGAGCAGCCGCGACACGAGCTCGGTGAACGAGATCCCCGCCAGCTCGGCCTGCTTGGGGAACATCGAGGTCGCGGTGAAGCCAGGGATCGTGTTCATCTCCGAGATGAAGGTCCCGGTGTCGTTGGCCAGGAAGTCGACCCGGGCCATCCCCCGCGCGTCGACGGCGCGATAGGCCGCCAGGGCCAGCTCGCGCAGGCGCTCGGCACGCTCGGGCTCGACCTCGGCGCGGGGCAGGACGTCCGCCAGGCCGGGCACGTACTTCGCCTCGTAGTCGTAGAGCTCGTGGTGGCTGACCACCTCGCCCGGCCCGAAGACGATCGGCTGATCGTTGCCGAGGACCCCGCACTCGAACTCGCGGGCATCGGGCAGGTAGGCCTCGACGATGACCTTGTCGTCCCAGTCGAACGCCTCGTCGATCGCCCCCGGCAGCTCCGACGGCTCATGAGCCAGGCTCATCCCGACGCTGCTGCCCAGCCGGGCGGGCTTCACGACCAGCTGCGGACCGATCCGGGCCACCAGGTCGCCGGCAATCCCCGCCGGGTCGCGGCGCCAGGCCGGCAGGAGCACCGCGGCATAGTCGACGACCGGCAGGCCATGGCCGCGCATGAGGTCCTTGAAGACGACCTTGTCCATGGCCACCGCGCTGGCCAGGACGCCGGCCCCGGTGTACGGGATGCCGGCCAGCTCGAGGAAGCCCTGGAGCGTGCCGTCCTCCCCGTACGGGCCGTGGATGGCCAGGAACGCGACGTCGATGGTGGTCGCCACCGAGCGCGCGGCGGCCGGCGCCTGGAGGTCGGCATCCGGGCTGGCCAGCGCGGGAAGCGTCTCGCCCCGATCGAGGCGGGTGCTGTGCTCGGCGATCGTCTCGACCCCGAGCTGACGGGCGAGACTGTCGTCCGCGGCCAGCTGCGGCGCGGGGCCGGCGGGCAGGTGCCAGCCGCCGGCAGGATCGATGTACACGAGGAATGGCTCGTAGCGATTCCGGTCGATCGCGCGGAGGATGGCCTCGGCCGACGCGATGCTGACCTCGTGCTCGGCCGAGCGGCCACCGGCGAAGATCCCGACCCGGCGTCGGCCGCTCATCGGTCCGCCTCCCAGGCGCCGACGAACGCGATCTCGTACTCGAGCCGAACGCCGCTGGCCGCTTCGACGGCCGCGCGGACCCGGTCACCGAGCTGCCGGACGTCGGCGGCGCGACCGTCCCGGTCGGTGACGATGAAGTTCGCGTGCCGGGTGCTCACCGCGGCCGTGCCGACCCGCTCCCCTTTCAGCCCGGCCGCGTCGATGAGGCGCCCGGCATGATCGCCCGGCGGGTTCCGGAACACGCTCCCCGCGTTTTGCTCGGCCAGCGGCTGGGTCGCAGCCCGCTGGGCCTGGAAGGCGTCCACCCGATCCGCGACCGCCTCGGGCGTATCGGTCTCGAGGGCCAGCGTCGCGGCGATCACGACGAGCGGCTCGTGCTTGAAGCGCGACTCGCGGTAGGCGAACCGGCAGGCGCCGCCAGGAAGCAGGCTGAGCGCGCCGGTGGCCGGATCCCAGGTCTCGACGGTGGTCAGCCGATCCCGGATCTCGCCTCCGTGGGCGCCGGCGTTGGCCCACACCGCGCCACCCAGCGTGCCGGGGACCGCGATCCCCCACTCGAGCCCGGCCAGGCCGGCCGCGGTCGCACGTTTCACGAGGAGGGCCATCGGCGTGCCGGCGTCCGCGGTCACCTTCGTGCCGTCGATCGCGATCGCGCGGGCGCGGTTGCGAATGACCAGGCCGCGGATCCCGGCGTCGGCGACGACGAGGTCGCTGCCGTTGCCGATGACCATCCACGGGACGGCCGCCGTGCGGGCGACGTCGAGCGTGGCGAGCAGCTCGTCGCGGGTCTTCGGCTCGGCCAGCCGGTCGGCGGGACCACCGACCCGGAGCGTCGTCATGGGTCCGAGTGGCACGTCCCGACGGAGCGTGATGCCGCGGGCAGCGGCGTCGGCGTCGAGCCGGGCGAGCGCCGCGGCGAGATCGGCCTCGGGCATCGTCGACATCATCGTCACGCGGCCGCCTCGGCGAGGGTGAGGAGCGCGGTGGCCACGTCGCGGGCGGCATCCGGCCGACCGAGCCGCCGCGCGGCGCCGGCGATGCCCTCGCGCCACGCGTCGTCGCGCAGGGCGTCGAGCTCGGCCCGGAGCCGCTCCCCGGTGAGCTCCGCATCGGGGACCGCGACCGCCGCCCCCTGGTCCGCCAGCCACGCCGCATTGGCGGCCTGGTGGCCGTGGGCGTACGGATAGGGGGACAGGATCGCCGCCACGCCGACCGCGGCCACCTCGGCGCAGGTCGAGGACCCCGCCCGCCCGACCACGACGTCGGCGGCGACCAGGGCGGCGGCCATCTCGTCGGCCAGGTGCTCGATCGGGCGGTACCGGTCGCGGGTCGCAGGGGGCAGCCGGTCGCGGGTCGCGGTGGCGGCGGCCATCCCGGCCTCTCCGGCGAGGTGGACGATGATCCAATCGGCGACGAGCTCGGGGACCGCCTCCTCGAGCGCGGCGGTCAGCCGGGCGGTGTGCTGCGAGCCACCGAAGGCGAGGAGCAGGCGGTCACCCGCCGGAATGCCCATCGCCTCGCGGGCGGCGCTCCGGTCGAGCCCGGCGAAGGATCGGATCGGCGTGCCGGAGACGAAGGCCTGGGCCCCGAACACCTCGGCGGTCGGCGGGAAGGCGACCGCCACCCGGGTCGCGAAGCGGCCGATCGCCCGGGTGGCGCGACCAGGAACGACATTGCCCTCCCAGACGATGCTCGGCACCCGGCGGGCGGACGCAGCCGCCAGCAACGGGACGGCGAGGTAGCCACCGGTCGAGAAGACGGCCGCCGGTCGGAGGCGACGCAGCAGGTTCCACGCCTGGGGCGTCGCCGCGGTCAGGCGCAGCGGATCGAGGACGGTGTGCGGGCTGCGTCCCGCCGATCGGAGCGAGCGGACGGTCAGCTGGTGGTACGGCATCTCGCCGGCCTCCCCCACCAGCCGTCGCTCGAAGCCGCGCACACCGCCGACGTAGGCGAGCTCAACCCCGGGACGCAGCTCGCGCAGAGCGCGAGCGACGGCCAACGCGGGGTAGATGTGCCCGCCGGTCCCGCCGCCAGAGATCACCAACCGCATCGAACACCGATCCTGTCTGGGCCTCGCGACTGATCGAGAGCAGGATCCCGATCGCCACGAGGTTGATGATGAGGGCCGTCCCGCCATAGCTGATGAACGGCAACGGGATGCCGGTGACCGGCCACAGGGCGGTCACCACCATCATGTTGATCACCGCCTGGACCACGATCCACGTCGTGATCCCGGCCGCCAGCAGCCCCGAGAACGTGTCCGGGGCGTGCACCGCGATCCGGTAGCCCTGCCAGGCGATGGCGAGGAACAGGAGGAGGACGACCAAGGTGCCGATCAGGCCCCACTCCTCCCCGATGATCGCGTAGATGAAGTCGGTCGAGGGCGCCGGCAGGTACATGTACTTCTGCCGGCTGGCGCCCAGCCCGACTCCCATGATCCCGCCCATCGCCAGCGCCATCAGGGCCTGCATCGCGTTGTAGCCGGTTCCCAGCGGATCCTTCTCGGGGTCGAGAAAGCTCGTGATCCGCTGGAGCTGGTAGGGATTCCGGCTGATGACCACGATCCCGGCCGCGGCGATCGCGCCGGCGACGGCGAGCATCCCGGGCACGCTGGCGCCAGCCATGAAGAAGACCGAGGCCGCGGCCACGATGTAGATGCCGGCCGTCCCGAGGTCGGGCTCGAGGGCGATCAGGACGAAGCCGGGGGCGACCAGCAGCGCGAACGGGACGAGCCCGCCCCGGATGCCGTGCGCCGCGCGGCCGCGACGGTCGAGCCAGTGGGCGAGGTACAGGACGATGGCGAGCTTGGCGACTTCGGCCGGCTGGAAGCCGCCCACGATCGGGATGTCGAGCCAGCGCCGCGACCCGCCGGCCTCGTGACCGACGCCGGGAATCAGGACGATGAACAGGAGAACCCACGACACCAGCAGGGCCGGGATCGCGAAGTACCGATACACCCGGAAGTCGATCCGGCTGACGATGAACATCCCGGTCAGACCGATGACCGCAAACGCCGCCTGGGCAAGCCCGTAGCGGGCCGGGTCGTTGCTGTTCAGGAGGGCGTTGATGCTCGACGCCGAGTAGACCATCACGACGCCGATCGCGACCAGGCTCAGGACGGCCACCAGGAGTGGCATCGACACCCGGCGGCGTTCGCGCTGGACGCCCCGCGTCCGCGCCGCGCGACGGGTGGTGGTGGCGCCGACCGAGACGGCGGTCATCGGGATGCCTCCGGTTCCGGCAGAGCGGCCACTGCCCGGCGGAACGCGTCGCCGCGGGCGGCGTAGTCGACGAACATGTCGAAGGACGCGGCGGCCGGGGCCAGGAGCACGACGTCCCCCGGCCGCGCCGCGGCCGTCGCGGCGTCCACCGCCTCGTCCATGGAGCCGCTGCGGACCACCGGCAGGCGCCCGGCGAGCAGGGTCTCGAGCTCGTCGGCCGTCTCGCCGATCAGGACCGCCGCCCGACAGCGGACCGCGATCGCGTCGGCGAGCTCGTCATAGGTGAGCCCCTTGCCCTGGCCGCCCGCGATGACGACCAGGCCGCGGTCGTCGAACGCGCCCAGCGCGGCCATGGCCGCCAGCGGGATCGTCGCCTGGGAGTCGTTCACGTACTCGATCCCGTCGCGCACGCCGACCGGCTCGAGCCGGTGCGGGACGCCGGCGAACGAGCGGATTCCCGCCGCCACGGCCTTCGTGTCCGCCCCGACCAGCCGGGCCCCGACCGCGGCGGCCAGGGTATCGCGGAGCAGATGGTCGCCGCGGAGGGGGACGTCGGCCCGCGGCAGGACCCGTTCGCCGCCGACCACGACCCAGCCGTCCTCGATCCAGGCATCGGCGCCGGGACGCGGCTCGAGCCCATACCAGTGGACCCGGGCTTTCGGGAGGCTGGCGCCGATCGCCGCGCATCCCGGGTCCTCGTGGTTCAGGACGATGACGCCCTCGGCGGCCGACAGGTCGGCGAGACGCCGCTTGACGGCCCGGTACGCCTCCACCGTTCCGTGCCGGTCGAGGTGGTCGGCGAGGACGTTCGTGTAGACCGCGATGTCGACCCCTCGGCTCAGGGTCGGCAGCTGGAGCTCCGAGAGCTCGAGAACGGCCCACGTGTCGGGGCCCATCCGCTCGGCGTCCTCGATGAGCGGCGTTCCGATGTTCCCGCCCAGTGCGTGTGGGATCCCGCCCGCGGCCAGGATGGCGGCGGTCAGGGCCGAGGTCGTCGTCTTGCCCTTCGTCCCGGTCACCGCCAGGATCCGGGCTCGGGTCAGGCGCAGGAAGAGATCGACCTCGCTGACGATCGGGATCCCGGCGGCATCGGTCTCGACCAGGGCGTCGCGGAGCCACGGCTCGGTGGTCGGGAACCGCGCCGAGACCGACGGGCTGGTGACCACCAGGTCGGACCCGGCCAGCTCCCGGCCAAGCTCGGCCGGATCGACACCCAGCGCCAGCCGGACCGGGCGGCCCTCCAGGGCGGCCACGGCTTCGGCCAGCTCGTCGGCAGGTCGGCGGTCGTAGACGGTCACCGTGGCCCCGGCATCGGCCAGGAACCGGGCGGCCGCGACCCCGGACCGGGCGAGGCCGAGGACGAGCGCCCGACGACCGGCCAGGTCGGATCGGCTGGCCGGGATTCGGCGGCTGACGGACGGCCCGGACATCGGCATCAGGACAGCCCGGCCGAGGCGAGGAACAGGCTGAACCCCAGCAGGGAGGCCAGGGCGGCGACGATCCAGAAACGGAGGGTGATCTTCTCCTCGGCCCAGCCCAGCAGCTCGAAGTGATGCTGGAGCGGCGTCATGCGGAAGATCCGCTTGCCGCGGAGCTTGTACGAGCCGACCTGGAGGATGACCGACACCGTGTTCGCGACGAAGACGATGCCGATGATCACCAGGAGCAGCAGCTGACCGGTCACCGTTGCCACCACCGCCAGGGTGGCGCCCATGGACAGCGACCCGGCGTCGCCCATGAAGATCTGGGCGGGATGGACGTTGAACCACAGGAAGCCCATGAGCGCGCCGATCAGGAGCGCGCAGAAGACGGCCAGCTCTGGCTGTGAGAGCTTCATGTCGGGCACGGCCATCATCGCGATCAGCAGGTAGGCGATGAAGCTGAAGACGAGGATCCCCGAGGCCAGGCCGTCGAGCCCGTCGGTCAGGTTCACCGCGTTCGACATGGCCACGATGGCGAAGGCGATGAACAGGACGACGGCGATCGCACCGATGGCGAACTCGCCGACCAGCGGGACGTTGATGGCGGTGATGTCGAAGTGGCGCTGGATGTAGATCGCGGCCAGGATCGAGACGATCGTCTGCCACACGAGCTTGTATCGGCCGCCGACACCGAACCCGGTCCGGATGTTCACGTAGTCGTCGATCGCGCCCAGGATGCCGACCCCGACTAGGGTCAGCATCGGGATCAGCGTGCTCTCGTCCTCGAGGCGCATGGCCATGGCCAGAAACATGACCACGATGATCATCAGCATCCCGCCCAGGGTTGGTGTCCCGGCCTTGATCGCGTGCGACGCGGGCCCTTCCGCCCGGATGGGCTTGCCGAAGCCGAGCCGCTTCAGGATCCGGATGTAGATCGGGGCCAGCAGGACGACACCGGCGAACGCGAGGAGGACGCCCAGCAGGAGGGGCAGCATGGTCAGCCCTCCCCGTCCGGCGGACGCCCGGTCAGGGCCGCGACCAGTCGGTCGAGGGCGATCCCCCGCGAGCCCTTGACCAGCAGAACGTCGCCGGCTGCCGGGTTCAGGGCCTGGTCGACGACCGGAGCGGCGGCGTCCGCGTCGGCGGCGGTCTCGACCCGGGCCAGGCCCGCCGCCCGCGCGGCGTCGGCGATCCAGCGCCCGCGCTCCCCGACCGTGACGAGCCCATCCAGGACCGCGGCGGCTCGGGTGCCGATCCGCTCATGGAGCGCCCGCTCGTCGGGGCCGAGCTCGAGCATGTCGCCCAGCACGGCGAGCCGGCGGCCGGCGGTTGGGGTCTCGGCCAGGAAGTCGAGTGCGGCACCGACCGACACCGGCGACGCGTTGTAGGTGTCGTCGACGAGCGTCGCGCCCGACGGCAGCTCCTCGAGGACCATCCGGTGCGGGGCGTGGCTGCCGGCCTCCAGGGCGGCCGCCACCTCGGCGAGTGGGACGGCGAAGTGCTCGGCGACGGCCGCCGCGGCCAGCGCGTGGGGGACGAGGTGCCGGCCTGGGGCGGCGCTCCGGATCCGCTGCTCGCCCCACGGGGCGCGGAGGGTGAACGCCACCCCGGCCAGGCCCTCGGATGCGACGTCCACGGCACGGACATCGGCGCCCTCGCCCAGCCCGAAGGTCCGGACGTCGGCAGGGGTCTGGGCGGCCATGGCAGCGACCCGCGGGTCATCGGCATTCAGCACCGCCAACCCGCCGACGGGGAGCCCGCGCGGCAGCTCCGACTTCGCCTGGGCGATCCGTTCGAGGCTGCCGGCCCGCTCGAGGTGGGTCGGATGGACGGCCAGCACCACGCCGACCTCCGGCTTGGCGATCTCGACCAGGCGGGTGATCTCGCCAATCGTGTACATGCCCATCTCAAGGACGGCGACCTGGTGCGCCGGCTCGAGGCGGAGCAGGGTCATCGGAAGCCCGGTCTCGGAGTTCAGGTTGCCTTCGTTGCGGAGCACGCCCAGCGTCCGCGCGAGGACGTCGGCGGTGACCTCCTTGGCCAGCGTCTTGCCGGTCGAGCCGGTGATGCCGACCACCCGCACCGCGAAACGTTCGCGCCACCAGGCGGCGAGGTCCTGGAGCGCGCGCAACGAGTCGGCGACGCGAACGATGGCCGCATCGGCCCCCGGGGGCAGGGCGACCTCCCGCTCGACGATCACGGCGACGGCGCCCGCAGCGACGGCCTCGGCCGCGAACCGATGACCGTCGGTTCGCTCCCCGGGGAGCGCGACGAAGAGGGTGCCGGGCGTGACGCGCCGGGAGTCGACGACGGCAAGGCGGAAAGACCGGACGCTGGTCGGGGCCTGCAGCCGGCCGCCGGTGGCGGCCAGCAGATCGTCGATGCTGATTGGAGCCGGCACGCGGTTCCCTGCGGCTTTCGGCGGCGAGTCTACCAGCCTCATTGGCTCGCAACCCCCGGGATGGCTCGGTCCGGAGGGATGCCGAAGTAGTCGAAGACGAGCGGCGCGAGCTGGCTGAACGCGTCCTCGGGACGCTCCCCGATCCCCGACCGGCCGACCACCGGCCGATGGATGAGGACCATCATCACGAAACGCGGGTCGTTGGCCGGGGCGATCCCGATGAAGCTCGAGTCGACCCAGCCTTCGATGTACTCCTGGCGGGTCGTCTCCTCGTAGATCGGGTTGCCGGCGGCGTCCCAGCCGGTGCGGACCTGGACCGTGACCGGCCCGGCGACCTGGGCGGTGCCGGTCTTGCCGGCGATCGAGTAGCCGGCCACCGACGCCCCGTTGGCGATGCCGTTGTCGATCGCGCCGGTCAGCATCTGGAGGACGGTGTCGGCGGTCTCCGGCTGCATGATCGCGCGCGGCGCCGGGACCTCCTGGGGGATGAAGGTTCCATCGGCCGCGGTCCACCCGGCGACGACGTGCGGGACGGGGAGCAGCCCGCCGTTCGCGATCGCCGAGTAGCCGGCCGCCATCTGGAGGACGGTGACCGTGATCCCCTGGCCGAACGCGTTCTGGGCCGTGGTGAGCTCCCGCGACGAGCCCTCGGCGTCCGGGTCGAGCACCACACCGGCGGCCTCGCCGGCCAGGTCGACCCCGGTCGGCTGGCCGAAGCCGAAGCGGCGGAACGCGTCGTACAGGTTCTGGCCGCCCAGGGTCAGGCCGATCGTGGCCGCTCCGACGTTGTTCGACAGGGCCAGCACCTGGGCCGGCGTGATCAGCCCGTGCCCGTTCGGGAACCACTGCCGGTCGGCGTTCGAGATCGTCGCGTCGTAGACCTGCAGGTTGTTGTCGTCGAGGATGAGGTCGGTCGGGGTGATGGCGCCCGCGTCGAGGGCGGCCGCGACGGTCATCGCCTTCATGACCGATCCCGGCTCGTACTGCCGGCTGACGGCCGGGCTCGAGAAGAGGGCCGGATCGGTGCTCGGGTACTGGTTCGCGTCGAACGTCGGGACCGAGGCCAGGGCCAGGATCGCCCCGGTGTGGACGTCCATGACCAGCCCGGTCACGCCCACCGCCCGGTTGCGGGTGAACGTGTCGAGCATCTGCTCCTCGAGGATGTGCTGGAGGCCGGCGTCGAGGGTCAGGCTCAGGTCGGCCCCGTTGACCGGCGCCGAGAGCTCGTGGACCGAGCCGGCGATCAAGCGCCCCGCGACGTCCTCCTGGGCGACCACCGACCCGGGAGTCCCGGCCAGGACGCCGTCCTCGGCGCCTTCGACCCCATACTGGCCGACCCCGTCGACGTTCACGAAGCCGAGCACCTGGGCGGCCAGGGTCGTCCCGCTCGCCGCGCCGGCCATGGTGTAGACCCGGCGCGACTCGGGGATGAGGCCGACGCCGGCCAGGTCCAGGGCCCGCACCCGGGTCGCCGTCTCGTCATCCACCCGGCGCGCGAGCCAGGTCCACGGCTCGCCGCTGGCCAGGATCGGTTCCAGCTCGGTGGGGTCGCGGCCCAGGATCCCGCCCAGCAGGCCCGCCGCTCGGGCCGGGTCCTCGATGCTGGGTGGAGTGGCGAACACCGATTCGGTCGCGGTGGAAGTGGCCAGGATCATGCCCGCCTGGTCGAGGATCAGGCCCCGGGTGGCCGGGATGTCCTGGGCGTGGGCCAGCTGGGCGTACCCCATCTCCGCCAGCCGCTCGCGGTCGATGACCTGCCACCAGACGAGCCGGACGCCGACCAGGCTGGCGACGAACGAAGCCAGAACCAGCATCACCACCGCCCGGATTCGACTATCGGTTCTGGCGAGCATTGGCGGCTCCGGGTCGCGCGCTCGGCGCGACGCTATGGGAGGGGGTCAGACAATGGGCTGGCGAAGTGGACCGATTCGTTCGGCAGGGGGATCAGGCCGAGGTTGGCGGCCCGCGCCTCGACGGACGCCGGCGACTGTGCCTGGCCGATCTGGAGGAGGAGTGCCTGGCGCTCGGCCGCCAGCACATCCAGCTGGTTCTCGAGGGTCTCGATCTCGTACCCGGTGCTCGCGATCCGGCTCGACTGGGTCAGGTACAGCGAGGCCAGGAGCGCACTGATCAGGATCACGACCAGCGCCAGCGACAGGCTTGCCGCACGCCGGCGCCGGGACGAGGCACGCCGCAGCCGATAGCCGCGGGCCGAGGTCCCGGTGCGTCGGAGCGGACGCCGGAGGCCCCAGTCGAGGTCGCCGATGACCCCGGCTGGTCGGGCGCCGATCGCCGCCATGCGATTCCCGATGCCTAGGCGGCGGCGGCACGACCCTGCAGACGCAGGGACCAGGCCGGCTGTGGTTCGGAATCGGCTGGCTCGTCCTCGACGACCGAGGCGTCGAGGATCCAGTCGGTGTCCTCGCGCGGCGCGCGATGCTGGCGTTCCTTTACCTCGCGCTGGCGGGCGTGGTACGCGCGCCGGCGGCTGCCGTGATGGCGGGGTCGACCTCGACTCATGTGCCCAAACCCTCCTGTGTGCCCTCAGGCGCTCGCGGTCGCGAGCTTCTCGGCGGCCCGCAGCCGCGCGCTTCGCGCGCGGCGGTTCACCGCCACCTCCGCCTCGGACGGGCGGATCACCCGTCGCGAGATTGGCCGCAGCTGGGCAACGTGGCCGCAGGTGCAGACCGGCGGGAGCGGGACCTCGAGGCAGTCGCGCGATTCGCGAGCCAGGAAGCGCTTGACGATGCGGTCCTCGAGGGAGTGGTAGCTGATCACGGCCATGCGGCCGCCCGGGCGAAGGACGGCCAACGCCGCGGCGAGGCCGGCCTCGAGCACCTCGAGCTCGCGGTTCACCGCGATCCGAAACGCCTGGAAGGTCCTGGTGGCCGGGTGGATCCGTCCGGAATCGGCCCCCCTGGCCGGGACGGTTGCAGCCACCACGGCCGCCAGGTCCGTGGCCGTCACGAGACGGCCCGACGCGCGCGCCGCCACGATCGCCTTCGCGATGCGGCCTGCACGGCGTTCTTCACCAAACGTCGAGAGGATTCGGGCGAGCTCTCGCTCCGAGGTGCTGTCGATGAGGTCGAGAGCCGAAAGACCAGTCGTTTCATCGAATCTCATGTCCGGCGGCGCGTCCGCCGTGAAGGCGAAGCCGCGCCGCGCATCGGCGAGCTGGTAGCTCGACAGGCCAAGGTCGAAGAGGACTCCGTCGAGGGGGACCAGGCCCTCGGCGCGCGCCACCTCCGCGAGGTGGGTGAAGTTCGCGTGGCGCAGGACGGCCCGCGGCCCGAAACGTTCGAGGACGCGGGCGGCTTCACGGACGGCCGCTTCATCGGCATCGAGGCCGAGGAGGCGACCGCCCGGAGCCACGGTCTCCAGGAGCCGCTCGGCGTGCCCACCGCCACCGACCGTGCAGTCCGCAACGGAGCTGCCGGCACGGAGGGCCAACGAGGTGAGAACCTCGTCGACGAGGACCGGCAGATGCCCTTCTCCCATTGGCGACTGTTCCTCAGGGGTCCAGTGGCGGGCCGAGCGGCCCGGAGACGCATGAATGGCCGGGTCGTGACGTGCGTCATGGCGTCACGGGGCCTAGATGCCGAGGTCCTGGAGCTGCTCCGCCAGCGCTTCCGGCGCGTCCTCGATCCGGGATCGGTACGGCTCCCACGCCGATGGCGCCCAGATCTCGAGCCGGTCGAGCGCCCCGACGACGATTACCTCGCCGGGCTCGAGGCCGGCGTACTCGCGGAGGAAGCTCGGGATCAGCAGGCGACCCTGGCGGTCGAGCTCGACCTCCACGGCGCCCGAGGTCATGAACCGGCCGAACTCGCGCGCCCCGGCGTTGGCGAGTGGCAGCCCGCGGAGCTTCTCGGCCAGCTCCGCCCAGGCGTCGCGCGGGAGAACGGCAAGGCAGGAGTCGAGCCAGCGGGTGAGGGTCGCCCCTTCGGCCAGGCGCATCCGGAAGCGCGCGGGGACCGCGACACGTCCGCGGTCATCAAGCGCGTGCCGGTACTCGCCGGTCAGGAACGGGGTCCTCTCCACTCGCACGTCCTACCACTGTTCCCCACAAGGCCCCACTTTGGGCCATTTCGCGACATCTTACAGGGCAGGAGTTACCCGTCAAGGTGTTTTTCGCGGGTTGGCGAGAGGAGTGGCTGGGCTACCAGGAGGCGGTGGGGCCTCGGGTCAGGTCTCGTCCTCGGGCACGACGGCGTACCGCAGCGATCCATCGGAGCCGCGGTACACCTCGCGGATGACGAAGTCGCCCGAGTCGCCGCGGACGTAGGACCATCCGGCGACGTCGCCCTCGCTCACCTGCCAGTGGAGCACCCCGTTCGGAGCCTCGACACGGTCGACCGGCGCCTGGCTGACGGCGTTGAAGAAGACGCGGTTCTCGGCGGTCACCTCGCCGGCGTCGTCGATCCGGAAGATCTCGTTCGTGCCCGGGGCCACGGTCACCTCGTAGCCGAGGAACTCGTCGCCGGGCTCGGGGGTCGCGTCGGGCGTGGCGCTCGGGGCACCGGAGGGTTCACCGCTGCCGGAGGACCCTGCTGTGGGCTCGGCGGATGGCTCGACCGATTCGGAAGCCTCGGAGGTGGGGGTCGGGTTCTGCGCCGTCGCCCCCGGGCCGGCGAGCAGGTACCAGGCGCCAGCTCCCCCGCCCAGCAGGAGCAGGAGCAGCAGGACGACGACGATCCGGCGCCGCCCTCCACCGTCCGCGGGCGGGGGCGTGGTCGGCTTGGGGGGCGGTGGAGGCGGAACCTTCTGCGCCGGGCGGCGCAGCGCCTCGAGCTCGTCGGTGGGGATGACGAGCACGCCCCGCAGGTAGCGGGGGCAGTTCGCATAGCCGCGCTGGAGGCAGACGTTGCGCTGCTGCTCCCCGGAGACCGGCTCCGGCTCGCCGAACGCGTAGCACCGGTGGGCGTCGGTGGCCTGCGTCTCGTACTCGGCGCGGGCCGTGGCGAGGCCGAGGAACGGGCACACCGTCTCCGGTCGTTCGGCCAGCTTCTCGAAGAGTGCCTGTCGATCGACGTCGGCCGACGACTGCGCCGGCGAACCGCCGCGCTTGAACATGCATCGAGGATAGCGCTCGGAGGTCCTTCCCTCGACCCGCCGAGCGACGTCGTCGGCCATGGTACGAACGCGCCATTGAGCCTGACCCGATCGGCCGCGCAGGCTCGTCGTGTCATGGCGGTCGAACGCAGTGACACGCCGCAGCGGACGCTGATCCCGCGGGCGGGACAGATCCGTCGCTGCAGCGTGCGGCACGTAGCGATCACGCCGGTCCCCGGGGGGCGCGATGTGCAGGTCAGCTGCCTGCTCGGGGGTCGCGAGCATGCCCTGCCCCTCGGGACCTTCATCGAAGCCCGACCGATCTGCAACGCGTGTACCGCCAAGGGCATCTGGCGCGCCGACGAGGAGTAATCGTCCCCCGGCGAGGGGATCCCTGGAGGCGGCCTGTAAGCCGAGTTCTGTCCCGAGCCGAAGCCCGGTGACGGCCATCCATCTGGGCGACCTACCCGAGGGCTGAGCGAGCCACCTGCCGCGACCCGAAGGTCGCTGCGCCCTCCTATTCGGTCTTGCTCCGGCTCGAGCTTGCCCGTTTCACTCCCGCTTGCGCGGGCATCGTCACTGTGGCGCTGGTCCTCGCCTCACGGCGGACGGGTGTTACCCGCGAGCCTGCTCTATGGAGCTCGGACTTTCCTCGAACGCCGCCTTTCGGCGATCGCGTCCGCGGCCGTCCGGCCGCCTCCAGGA
>DATBLJ010000026.1:0-13817 GCA_036555375.1 Candidatus Limnocylindria bacterium | reverse complement strand
CGTCTTCTCGCGCAGCGTGTCCATCGGCTGCCAGAAGCCGAGATGGCGGAAGGCCATGAGCTCGCCATCGGCGGCCAGGCCGGTCAGGGGCTCGGCCTCCCAGCTCGTGTCGTCATCGGCGATCCGATCCAGGCAGGCCGGCGACAGGACGAAGAAGCCGCCGTTGATGAGCCCGCCGTCGCCCGAGGGCTTCTCGAGGAAGCCGTGCACCTCCTCGCCGTCCATCCGCAGCGCGCCGTAGCGCCCGGGTGGCTGGACGGCGGTGACAGTGGCCAGCTTCCCGTGCTCCCGGTGGAACGCGATGCTCGCCGAGATGTCCACGTCGGCGACCCCGTCGCCGTACGTGAAGCAGAAGACGTCGTCGTCCTGGAGGTAGCTGGCGACCCGCTTCAGCCGGCCCCCGGTCATCGTGTCGTCGCCGGTGTCGACCAGGGTCACCCGCCACGGCTCGTGGTGCTGCTGGTGGATCTCGGTGCGGTTGCCCGCCATGTCGAACGTCACGTCCGACATGTGGAGCACGTAGTTCGCGAAGTACTCCTTGATCAGGTAGCCGCGATAGCCGCAGCAGATCACGAAGTCGTTGACGCCGTGCGCGGCGTAGATCTTCATGATGTGCCACAGCAACGGGCGACCGCCGATCTCGATCATCGGCTTCGGTCGCAGGTGGGTCTCCTCCGAAAGACGGGTGCCCCGACCCCCGGCGAGGATGACGGCCTTCATCTGGCCAGCTCCGGGTGACCGCTCACTTCGTGTGGACAACTCGCGAACGAACTACGCAAGGTCGTGGAAAAAGCGGGTTGCCAAGCGGGACCATCGTGCCGCATTCTGCGCGTGGCCCCGAAGGGGCAGCTGGCCGGACCCGAGATGACATCAACGGTCGCCGCGGTTCCTTCGGGGCCGTTTCATGCCTCCTGGGCCACCGCCGTCGGCTGGCCGGCGGCCGCGGACAGCGCGTCGGCGTGCGGCGTGTGCTCCCACGGGAGGTCGAGGTCGGGACGACCGAAGTGGCCGTACGCCGCGGTCGGGCGGTAGATCGGCCGGCGCAGGGTCAGGTCGGTGATGATGCTGCCCGGCCGCAGGTCGAAGTGCTCACGGATGAGGTGCTCGACGGTGGCGTCGGGCACGACCCCGGTGCCGAAGGTCTCGACGTGGATGGCGAGTGGCTGGGCGACGCCGATGGCGTAGGCCAGCTGGATCTCGCAGCGCCGGGCCAGGCCGGCCGCCACGACGTTCTTCGCCACGAAGCGCGCCATGTACGACCCGGAACGGTCGACCTTGGTCGGATCCTTGCCCGAGAAGCTCCCCCCGCCATGCCGCGCCATCCCGCCGTAGGTGTCGACGATGATCTTCCGCCCCGACAGGCCGGAGTCGCCCTGCGGACCGCCGATCACGAACCGGCCGGTGGGGTTCACGTAGATGTGGGTGTCGGCATCCAGCAGGTTGGCCGGGATCGCGGCCTCGATGACCTCGGCGCGAATGCCATCGGTCAGCTCGCGGGTGTCGACCTCGGGCTCGTGCTGGGCGCTCACCACGACGGTGTGGACGCGGGCGGGCCGGCCATCCTCGTCGTACTCGACGGTGACCTGGCTCTTGCCATCCGGCCTCAGGAAGGGGAGCGACCGGTCGCGGCGGGCTTCGGCCAGGCGTCGGGCCACGGCGTGGGCCAACTGGATCGGCATCGGCATGAGCTCGGGGGTCTCATCGGTGGCGTAGCCGAACATCATTCCCTGGTCGCCGGCGCCCAGCTCGTCGGGCTCGAGGCCGAGCTTCGACTCGAGGGCGTGGTCGACCCCGCGGCTGATGTCCGGGCTCTGCTCCTTGATCCCCGAGATCGCGCCGCAGGTCTCCCAGTCGAACCCGAGCCGGCTCGAGTCGTACCCGATCTCCCGGACGGTGTTGCGGACGATCATCTGGACGTCGACGTAGTGGCTCGTGGTCAGCTCGCCGATGACGAACACGAGGCCCGTCGTGGCAGCCACCTCGATCGCGCATCGTGCGTCGGGGTCGTTCGCGAGCACGTCGTCGAGGATCGCGTCGGCGACCTGGTCACAGAGCTTGTCCGGATGCCCCTCGGTCACGGATTCGGACGTGAACATGGTCCGGCTCTCGGGGCGCTCCACGGGGTGTCTCCTCCGACGTGCGTGGCGGTCTGCCGGAGGAGTCTAGCGTCCGTCGCGATGGGGTGAGCGCCGAGCCGCAGCGCCTCGTCTAGACTGCACGCCCGCATGCCTATCGTCGCCCAGCTGATCGGCTATCCCCGGATCGGCCCCAACCGTGAGCTCAAATGGGCCCTCGAGCGCGCCTGGTCGGGTCGGATGGATGCCGACGCGTTCCACGCCCGGGTCGCCGAGCTGCGTGCCGCCCATCTCGCCGAGCAGCGCGACCTCGTCGGCGACGCGGTCGATGATTTCTTCCTCTACGACGAGGCGCTCGAGACCGGGCTCATGCTCGGCATCGCACCGGACGAGCTCCAGGCAACGCTCGCGACCGACCCCTTCGCCGTCCTGACCGAGCTCTCGCGCGGCACCACCGAGCGCGAGGCCTGGGAGATGACGAAGTGGTTCGACACGAACTACCACATGGTCGTTCCCGTGGCCGAGCGGCCGGTGACGGGTTTCCGCCCGCTGCCCTGGCGTGAGCCGTTGGGCGACGGATCGGTGTGGCAGATCCTGGGGCCGTACTCGTTGGCCCAGCTCGCCCACCTGGGAAGCGGCCTCGACCGAGCCGAGCTGGCCGCGTCGGCTGGCGCCGCGACCTGGGGCTGGGTGCGGGAGCACGCGACGCGTGACCCCGGATTCCGGCTGCAGGTCGACGAGCCGTGCCTGGGCCTCGTCCTGTCGGATACGGACCGTCAACTGCGCGACGCCGCCTACGCAGGCGCCGCGCTCGGGCTCACCGAAACGCCGATCGTCACCGTCCAGTTCGGCGCGGCCGATGCCGAGACCCTCGAGGCCCTCGCCGGCCTCGGTTTCGCCGTCCAGGTCCCGGCCTCGGCGCTGGCCGACTCGACGACAGCCGGGGCCATCGCCGCCCAGCCGGAGCTGGTCGTGTCGGTCATGGACGGCCGGAGCGTCTGGCCCGACCACTCCGAGCCGGCCCGCACGGCGCTGGCCGCCCTTGGCGACGAGGCCCGGACGGTCCGGATTGTCCCGACCACGAGCCTGATGTTCCTGCCCTACACCGTCGAGGGCGAGGCGCTGCCGGCCGGGTTCCAGTTCGCGCGGGAAAAGGCCCACGCCCTCGCGGCCTGGGGCGCGAGCCTCCCGGGGCCCGGCAACGAGACGGCCCAGCCGCCCGAGGCCAACTGGCCGGCGGTGGGCGAGCCGATCGCGCGGGCACCGCGGACCGAGCGCGCCGCCGCTCAGGCCGACCTTGACCTGCCGGCGTACCCGACCACCACGATCGGCTCACTCCCACAGACGACGGACGTCCGCCAGCTGCGGACGCGTCTCGACAAGGGCGAGCTTGACCGGGCGGCCTACGACCGCGAGATCGCCCGACTCATCACCGATGCGATCCACTGGCAGGAGACGATGGGCCTCGACGTCCTCGTCCACGGCGAGTTCGAGCGAACCGACATGGTCGAGTACTTCGCCGACCAGATGGACGGCTACCACACGACCCGGGCCGGTTGGGTGGTCTCCTACGGGAGCCGATGCACCCGACCGCCGATCCTCGCCGCTCCGCCCACGATTCGGGAGCCGATGACCGTCGACGAGTGGCGGATCGCCCAGGCAGCCACCACCAAGCCGGTGAAGGGAATGCTGACCGGGCCGGTGACGATCGTGAACTGGAGCTTCCGCCCACCGGGCGTGGACGACGACCGCCTGTTCTGGGCCGTCGCCCAGCCGATCGCCGAGGAGATCCGGCACCTGATCGAGGCCGGGGCGCGGGTCATCCAGGTCGACGAGCCGGCCGTCCGGGAACGCTGGCCGCTGCCCACTGCGGAGGCCGAGACCAAGCGCGCGATCTATGCCCGTGGGGTCCGCGCCGCGCTGAACCACGTCTTCAACCAGCCGGCGGCGGTCCAGATGCATACCCACATGTGCTACGGCACCGATGCCTCGATCGCGGCGCTGTGGACCGACGTCGGCGTCGACGTCGCCTCGATCTGGTACGCCCGCTCCCACGACGACGAGCGGATCCGGGCCTTCTACAACCCCGCCGACGGCCACCTCCAGATCGGTCCCGGGCTGTTCGACGTCCACTCGCCGCACTCGCCGGGAAGCGAGCTGATGGACGAGCGCCTGCGGCACTTCGGGGACTTCATGGCGTCGGCCGACCTGTGGGTCAACCCGGACTGCGGGATGAAGACCCGGACCTGGGGCGAGATCGAGCGCCAGCTGGCCGACATGGTCGCGGCGGCCCGCCGGCGGCGGGCCGCCATCGGCTCCGCGACCTGACCCATGCTCTCCGCGCCGGAGGGCTGGGTCGAGATGGTCGAGGTCAACCCGCCACGCCTGCCGAGCCTGACCCATCAGCGGCTCGAGGGCCGGTGGCGGGACGTCCTGATCACCGACAACCCGTTCAAGCAGGTCCGGATGTCGCCCTACGCCTTCGCGGCGCGCCTGACCCATGACGTGCCGGGCGTCCGGCCCACCGTCGTCTGTTCGACCCGGGACCGGAACATCCTCGCCATCGAGAGCGAGGTGCGCGGGGCGCTGGTGAATGGCGTGGAGTCCTTCCTCGTCGTCCAGGGCGACGTCCTTCCCGAGGTCGAGCACTGGAGCGACAGCTACGAGATCGTCTCCCACCTCCGCGCCCTCCAGGACGTGGTCGCGCCGGTCCGGTTCGAGGTCGGCATGTCGACCCGCTCGCGTCGCTGGATGCTGGAACGACGGATCGAGGCCGGCGGCCAGTTCTTCACGACCGGCCCGGTCATCGACCCGGACACCGTCGAGCCCTGCGCGGAACGACTGGGAATCGGCGAGGGAAGCGACCGCCCACCGGTCTATCTCGAGATCACCCCGCCGTTCTCATCGGCGTGGATCCATCGGCTCGAGCAGGTCGGCGCGATCCCGGTCGGGGAGCCGCTCCGACGGCGCCTCGAGCGCGTGCCGGAGGCGGATCGCCGGCGGGAGGCCTGGCGAATCGCCCGCAGCACGGCCGCCCGCGCCCGCGAAGCTGGCTTTGCCGGCGTGATCCTCATGGGCCTGCGGTTCGAGACCCTGGTCGACGAGGCGTACGAGGCCTGGCACGCGCCCGACCTCGTCCCGGATCCCGTGGCACCCGGCGGCGGCTGACGGCTAGAAGGCCCAGTTGCCCAGCGCGAAGCGGGCTGAGAACCAGACCAGCAGGACAAGCGACACGCCGCCGATAGCGATCCCCGCCCAGCGCCGCTCGGCGAGGAGGCCGAACCAGGCGAAGAGCGGGAACATGACGAGGGTGTAGCGCGGAACCGAGAGCACAAACGAGGTGCTCACGAAGAGGATCCAGTTGCCGGCCATCCAGACCGCCCAGCTCGGCCGGAAGCGGAACGCGGCAACGACGGTCCCCACCAGGCCGAGCACGATGGCCGCCAGCTCGGCCCAGCCCAGGACCAGCTGGTCGACCAGCTCCCCATTCGGGAGCCGGTTGACGACGCCGGCGATGCCCTCCCACGGCCACGCCAGCGCCTTCGACCAGTGGTCGCGCTGGATCGCGATGAACGCAAACGGGTCGCCGTAGACGAGCTGGTTGAGGAGCAGGTAGCCGCCGAAGCCGACGGCGACCAGGCCGATCCACCCCCAGCCGAGCCGCCAGCGGTGGTCGGTCCGCCACTCGCTCCACGCGTCGGCCGCCAGCGAGGGGATGAGGACCAGGCCGCTGACCCGGGTGAGTGCCGCCAGCCCGCCGGTCAGGCCCGCCGACCCCCAGCTGCTGTTCCTGGCGGCGAGGAACGCCCCGAGGGTCAGGGCCAGGAACAGCGACTCGGTGTAGCCGATGTGCAGGAAGTAGCCGGTCGGAAAGAGGAGCAGGAACACGACCGACCGCCACCCGACCCGCTCCCCGAACTCGCGGGCCACGACCCGGTAGAGCAGCACGACGGCGAACGCCAGGGCGATCGTGTTCACCACGATCGGGGCCACCAGGTCGGGAAGGAAGACCAGCCGGCCCAACGCGATGGCCGCCGGGAAGAGGGGGTAGAAGACGATCATCAGGTCCATGTCGCCGGTCTGGCCGAAGGTCGGCGTCACGCCCGGGTCGTTTGCCATGTAGCCCCAGATCGCGAGGTCCAGGTAGTGCGGCGCGTCCCAGCGGTTCCAGATCGCGAAGACCTGGTCCAGGTCCGCCGGCTGCCCGTCCAGCGCGATCGCGATCAGACCCCAGCCGAAGAGCAGCACCTTGACGAGCAGCGACAGTCCGACGAGCTGCGCCTCGGGCCCGCGCAGCCAGCCGCGCATCGCGTCCACGCTCGCGGCTACCGGATGCTCCAGGCTTCGACCGGCTGCTCGCGTCCCTTGACCACCAGGGTGCGTGGCTCCACGCCCTCGCCGGTCGGATGTTGCTGCTCCGCCGCGAGGAAGGTGGTCGACGCGGCGAGCATCTCGCCGGCCGCGGCGGCCTCGCCCAACCGATGGGCGACGTTGACCGCATCCCCGACCGCGGTGAACGAGGCAACTTCTGCGCTCGGCCCCAGGAACCCGGTGAAGGCCGGGCCGGTGTTCACCCCGACGCCGACCGGAAGGTCGGCCTCGGCCAGGATCCGTCTGCCAGCGGCCAGCGCGCGCGCGGCATGCATCGTGCGGGTGAAGGACGGGATGAACAGGGCCATCACGCCGTCACCCAGAAACTTGTCGATCACCCCCCGCTCGTCGGCGACCACGTCGGTGACGTGCCGGTAGAACCCTTCGAGCACGCGTCGGAACTCCTCGGCGGTCTGCCGCTCGGCGATCGCAGTCGAGCCCCGGACATCCGCGAAGAGGACGGTGATCAGGACCTCGGCCCCGCCGGGATGTCGCTCGAAGTGCCGGAAGCACGGACGGCACAGTTGCGGGTAGCGCGCGGATCGGCCGTACCCGATGCGACGCAGGATCGGGCCGAACGGCTTCCCGTACGGGGAGTTGCAGAGGAGGCAGCGCGGATCGGACGCGAGTCGGGAAAGCAGGCGCGTCTCAAGGTTGAACAGCGGCGCTGAAAGCATCTGGCGCCACTCCTCGGAGCGCTTCTCGGCTTCGGTCACACGCGCATTATCGGGCGCAGGCCGGCCAGGTCTCCGGTACCGATGCGCCAGTTGGCTGGTCCGCGGGTGGCTGGTACGATGCCGCCTCCGGTCGGGGCGTGGCGCAGCCTGGTAGCGCGCAGCGTTCGGGACGCTGAAGTCGGAGGTTCAAATCCTCTCGCCCCGACCACTTCCATGCCCAGGGGCCTCGCCAGGCGGTCCCGGATATCCGACTCCGGCCGTAGGGTATGATCCCGACCGTTCGACGCCGTGCCCGGAGCGGTCGTCGCCCAACCCAGTAGCGGATCCAACGTGCTGACCCACACCCCGTCCCCGACCCCTCCCGCGTCCTCGTCGGGCGCTCGCACGCTCCGCGACGCGACCCAGGACGTCCACCGCCAGGCCGAAGCCGAGCCATTCATCGCTGACCTCATGGAAGGGCGCCTGGCGGCTGCCGACTTTGCCCGCCTGACCGGCCAGCTGCGTCCGATCTATGGCGCCCTCGAGCCGGCCGTCGCCGCCATGCGGAACGATCCCCGGCTGACCGCCCTGTTCGACTCCCGGCTCGACCGGGTTCTGGCCCTCGACAACGACCTGGCGACGCTCGCGAACGGGAATGCCGCGAAGCTCATCCGGCCGCTCCCCGCGACGCGGGCCTACGTCGACCGCATCCGCGCGGTGGCCGGCTCGGCGCCCCGCCTGCTGGCCCATCACTACGTCCGCTATCTCGGCGACCTGTCGGGCGGCCAGATCATCGCCAGCCTGATGCGCCGCCACTACGGCGTGCCCGATGCGGCCCTGACCTTCTACGCCTTCGACGGCATCGGCTCCAAGGGCGGATTCAAGACGACGTACCGCCGCCATCTCGACGCCGTCCTGGCCGATCCGGCCTTCTACGGCGAGCTGCTCGACGAGGCGCGCGCCGCCTACGAGGCGAACCGTCGCGTGTTCGCCGAGCTGGACACCCGGCCCTGACCGCGAGGGCGCTGGCCGGCACCCAGTCCGGCATCCCGCGCCGAGCCCGGCTCGCCGCCTACGGGGCGGTGTTCCTGGCCTTCCTCGACAACTTCGCCCTCCTGCCCCTGATCGCCCCGCGGGCCGAGGAGCTCGGCGCCGACGCACTGGGGATCGGGTTCGCCGTCGCGGCCTACTCGCTGACCAACCTGGTCCTGAACCTCGTCGGGGGCGCGCTCACCGACCGGGTCGGCCGGCGGCTGGTGCTCCTCGTCTCGCTCGCGATCTCACCGCTGTGCATCGCGATCTACGGGCTCGCCGATAGTCTGCCGGTCTTCTACGCCGCCCGGATCGTCCATGGCGCGTTCGGCGGCTTCCTGACCGCCTCCCTGTTCGCCCTGCTCGCCGACCTCGCCCCCGAGGGGGAGCGCGGGAAGACGATCGGCCGAGCCGGCGCCCTGATCGGCGCGGCCGCGGTCGTCGGCCCGGCGGCCGCCGGGCTCGCGGCCCGCGAGCTGGGCTCGACCCCGGTCTTCCTGGCGGTGGCCGCGATCATCGCGATCGGGCTGGTCATCGTCCGCGGCGCCATCCCCGAAACCCTTCCCGAGCCGGCCCGATCGGGGGCGCCCGGGACGTGGCGGCGGCTGCTCCGCGACCCACGGCTGCGGGTCGCCTATCTCGCGATCTTTGCCCTCGAGGCCGGGGTCGGGGTCATCACCGGCTTCCTGAAGGACGGGATCATCGAGCGCCAGATGGCGGCCGGGATGGATGCCGAGCGGGCGCTCCGCTACGCGACCGGTGCCCAGGGCGGCCTGTTCAGCATCTTCGCCCTGGTCGCGATCATCCTCATGTTGAGCCCGATCGCCCGTCGGGTCGACCGGCGCGGCGCGCTCGGACTCTCGCTCGTGGGCCTCGCCTTCCTCGGCGCATCGACCGCGATCATGGCCTTCGGCGGCACGCTGGTGACCGATTCGGTGGCGATGGTCCTCTACGGCCTGGGCTTCGGGCTCCTCTTCCCGGCGGCGGCCGGGATCGTCGGCATCGCCGCGGCCCCGTTCGAGCGGGGCCGGGCCTACGGCGTGTTCAACTTCTCATTCGACGCGGGCCTGTCCGCCGGCCCGCTGCTGGCCGGGGCGCTGGCGGTCTCGGCCCTCGGGGTCGAGCCGTTCCTGTTCGCCACTGTGCTCATCGTGGTGGTGGCCATCGCCCTGCCCCTGGCGGGTCGTGGCGCGCCGGCCACGGAGCCTGCCGAGGAGCTCCCCGCCGAATAGGCCATGCCTCGGAGCGGCCATTCGGGCTAGCCATCGGGACCGATCGGGCTCTACCGCGGCGGGCGCCGGTTCGGCATCGTCGCACCATGCGGACCCGACCGATGCTGGCCGTAACGGCCGCGCTGCTCGTCCTGTTCGTCGTCAGCGCCGCCGTGCCGCCGGACAAGTCCGGTGGTCCAACAGCTGGCCCCTTCGCCCCGCTGCAGGTCGCCGGTGGACCGGCCGGCGGTGCGGATGCCCAGCCCGATGGCCCCGACGGAAGCGAGGACCCGGGTGGACCCGGCACCGAGCCGGGTGGTGCGACGCCAGCCCCGGCGACCAACCAGGGTGGAACTCCGGGAACGGCGAGCGCTTCGTCCGAGCCTGACGCGAGTCCGGGAGCCGCGCCAGGCCCCGGCGCCACGGCCACGCCACGGCCGACGCCCGGGCCGTCGACGCCGCCACCCGCCACGCCGCAGCCGACACCACCACCACCGCCGCCTCCTCCGCCCCCACCGCCCCCACCGCCGCCGACCTCGGCGTGCCCGCTCTTCCCGGCGAGCAACGTGTGGAACCGCCGGGTGGATGGACTGCCGGTGGCGGCCAACTCGGCGACGATGGTCAACACGATCGGGGCCGGGGCGCCGTTCCACCCCGACTTCGGCTCGTACCTCGGCTACGGGATCCCGGTCAACGTGGTGGGTGCCGGAACGCCGAAGTCATCGGTCAGCTTCCAGTGGCCGGGTGAGTCCGACGTCGGCCCGTACCCGATCCCGGCCAACCCCCAGATCGAGGGCGGGAGCGATCGCCACATCCTGATGTGGGACACCTCGGCCTGCATGCTGTACGAGCTGTTCGCCGCGTCCCAGGGTTCGGGTGGCTGGTCCGCGGGCAGCGGCGCGATCTGGAACCTGAACTCGAACGCGCTCCGTCCCGATGGCTGGACGAGCGCGGACGCCGCCGGTCTCCCGATCCTGCCGGGCCTGGTCCGCTATGACGAGGTCGCGGCCGGCGTCATCGCCCACGCCATCCGCTTCACTGCCCCGCAGACGCGCTCGGCCCACATCTACCCGGCCCGGCATCACGCGGGTGCCGGCAGCGGCGCGTCGCTGCCGCCGATGGGCCTCCGCCTGCGCCTCAAGGCCACCTTCAACATCAGCGGCTTCAGCCCGCGGATGCAGGTCATCCTGATCGCCATGCAGCGCTACGGGATCATCCTGGCCGACAACGGTTCGCCGTGGTTCTTCCAGGGCGTGTCCGATCCGCGCTTCAGCGACGCGGAGCTGAACCAGCTGAAGACCCTCCACGGGTCGGACTTCGAGGTCGTCGACACGACCGGCTTCGTGAACGGCTAGGGAGCGATCTCCTCGAGCCATTGCCCGAACTCCTCGGGCTCGATCTCGCCGGTGACCCGAGCGTGGACGGTGCCGTCCGCGTCGACGAAGACGAAGCCCGGGAAGGCCAGGCCGCCCAGCGCCCGATAGGCGGTGTAGACCGCGTCGTCGATGAGGGTCGGCGCGGTCCAGCCCTCACGGGCCAGCCACGCCGTCGGCGGGTAGTTCGGGCGCGCCGGATCGATCGCCGTCGTCAGGCCGACGACGGCGACACCGGCAGGTGGTGGATGGGCGCTCAGCCATTCGACGAGCCGGGGGAGCTCGGCCTGGCAGTGCGGGCACCAGTGGGCGAGGATCACGATCGCCTGGGCGCCATCGTCCGGACTGATCGTCATCGGCTGGCCATCGAGGCCGATGCTGGTCATCGCCGGCAGGGTCATGCCGATGGCCGGGTCGTCCTGGGTCGCGGTGAACGCGGGCAGGACGGTGCCGGTCACCGCGACCGGCGACGCCGCGGGCTGGCTGACCTCCTCGGCGCTCGAGCTCGACAGGGCGATGGCGATGACCCCGGCCGCGACCAGGATCAGCGCCACGCCCCCGATCAGCAGTGGCGCCGGGTTGCGGCGGGCCGGCTGCGCGGCGCGCCGTCGCTGCGCGGCCGAGGACTTCGACTTCTTCGTGGTCATGGCGCCTCCTCGTCGGCATCCACCTCGCCGCGGGGGGCGAGGATCCAGAGCAGGGTCAGGATGGTGACGAACCCGACGAGCGCCATGACCGGGATGGTGACGAACCCGAAGCGCTCGAGATCGATCGCCGTGCACGGGGCCTCGAGCGAGCAGCTGCCGCTCGGCAGGCTGGGGATCCGCTGCAGGAGGGCGTGGTACGCGGCCACGGCGGCGCCGATCCCGGCCAGCGCGGTCGCGTACGGGCGAACCCCCCAGTCGTGCCGGACGGCGGCCACCAGCAGGATGATCGCCAAGGGGTACATCGCGATCCGCTGGTACCAACACAGGGTGCACGGGGTCAGGCCGCCCGCCTCGGAGAAGTAGAGCGAGCCGGCCATCGCGGTCGCGGCCACCAGCCACGCCAGCCACAGCCCGTACGGGGCGATCGCGTCCCGCACCCGCTCGAGGAGCGCCGCCGCCCCGTCGCTGACCGACGCGGCGGCCCGGAGTCCGATGACCGCCAGGCTGCTGACGCCGGCGGCGAGGACGAGGATGGCCAGGAAGTTGGCGACGAAGATGAGGGTCACGCGGTCAGCCGGTGATCTCCGCTCGCTCGGCGTAGACCGCCGCCACGAGCAGCGAGCCGAACAGCCAGGCCGCGACGAGGATCATCGCCGTGCCCTGGGAGAGGGGATCCGGTCCACCGTCGCCGCCGCCATTGAAGGCTCCGCCCGAGCCGAGCGCTGCGGATGCCACGTTGAACGGCAGGTAGCGCACCACGTCGGGTAGGAAGATGGTCGCAAAGGTCTCGCCGAAGTACAGGGCGATCCCGATGGCGATCCCGGCCAGCTGGCTTCGCGCCAGAGTCGCCACCGCGAAGCCGATCGCGCACTGCTCGGTCATCACGTACCAGCCGCGCGCAAACTGCTCGGGCAGGTCGCGCAGCGTCTCGGTGTCGGTCATCCCGTCGGTCGGTATGCCCGCGATGTTCGCGCCGATGAAGGCGGCCGCCACGCCGACCAGGACCGAGAACAGGATGCCGACGATCAGGTAGGCGGCGACCGACGCGAAGGTCATGAGGATGTAGCGACTCCGGCTCTCACCCCGTGCGACGGCGACCTTGAAGGTCCCCCATCCCCATTCCGAGCCAGCCACGTTGGCGCCGAAGATCACCGCGAAGAGGCCCCCCAGGCCGATCACGAACTGGAGGATCAGGGCGTAGGCCGCCGGGAACGTCAACAGCACCTGGGCTTCCGGGTCGGGGCCGCCCTCACCGATGCTGGTGGCCACCCCGATGATGATCAGGGCGAGCAGGCCGGCGAGCAGGCCGAAGGTCAGGTACGTGGCCGGCCGGCGGCCGAGCTTGCGGATGCCGGAGCGCAGAATCCTCATCGGATACCCTGGAACGTGCCTTCGTGGCCGGCTTCTTCATCGGCGGTCAGGCTCAGGAACAGCTCCTCCAGCTGGCTCCCGGCCTCGAGCCGTGTGGCGTAGATGGAGGCGTCGGCCAGGGCTCGGTTCACCTCGCCAGCCCGCTCGGCCGCGATCCGCGCAATGATCCAGCCGGACGTCTCGTCCGCCGATTCGATGACGCCCGGGTCGGGGAGGAGCAGGGCCGCGATGATCGCCCTGGCGGCTGGCACCTGGTCGGGGGCGACCCGGACCCGGACCACGTCTTCGTCGTGGAGCAGGTCGTGCATCGACCCTTCCTTGACGAGCTTCCCGCCAGCGATGATCCCGACCATGTCGACCAGCACCTGGACCTCGGCCAGGAGGTGGCTCGACACGAACACCGTCTTCCCGGTCGACGCCAGGTGGCGCAGGGTCTCGCGCATGGCGACGATCCCGGCCGGGTCGAGCCCGTTGGCCGGCTCGTCGAGGAGCAGGAGCTTCGGGTCGCTGAGCAGGGCCGATGCGATCCCCAGCCGCTGCTTCATGCCAAGCGAGTAGCCGCCGACCTTGTCCTTCGCCCGCGCGGTGAGCCCGACCAGCTCGAGCAGCTCCTCGATCCGCGCGTTCGTCGTCTTCGCGCCGCTCGAGCCCATCGCCCGCAGGTTCTCGCGGGCGTTCAGGTAGGGGTAGAAGGACGGGCTCTCGACCAGGGCCCCGACCTCGAACAGGCGTCGCCGGTCGCGCCGCCCGAACGGCCGGCCGAGGACCTCGATCGACCCGGCGTCGGGGTGGAGGAGCCCGGTCAGGAGGCGCATCGTCGTCGTCTTGCCGGCGCCGTTCGGGCCGAGGAACCCGTAGACCACCCCGCTCGGGACGGACAGGTCGAGCCCGGCCAGCGCCACGCGCTTGCCGTAGCTCTTGCGCAGGTCGCGGGTCGCGAGGGCCAGCTCGCCGGCGGTGGTCATGTGCCGGCGTAGGGTAGCCGGAACCGGCGTCAGGCTCCGGCGGCTGCCCGACAGGCCGCGCAGCGGCCGACGATCACGACGTGGGACAGGTCGACCGCGAAGTCATCCGCGCGGAA
>DATBLJ010000020.1:0-17170 GCA_036555375.1 Candidatus Limnocylindria bacterium | reverse complement strand
GCGGGGATGACCGCGGCCTACTACCTCCAGCTGCGCGGCCACCACTGCGACGTCTACGAGGCCGATCCCGAGCAGGGCGGGATGCTCCGCTACGGGATTCCCGAGTACCGCCTCCCCAAGGGCTGGATGGACCGCGAGCTGAACCACGTCTGGGAGCTGGGTGCGACCTTCAAGCCGAACATGCGGCTCGGCCGTGACTTCCACCTGGCCGACCTGCTCGACCAGGGCTACGACGCGATCTTCGTCGGGATCGGCTGCTACAACCCGAACGAGATGGGCATCCCCAACGAGGAGGCCGACGGCACGGTCAACGCCCTCGAGAACCTCTACAACAGCACCCGCGGCATCCCGGTGCCGCGGCTCAAGGGCGCGCGGGTGGTCGTCATCGGCGGTGGCTTCACCGCCATCGACTGCACCCGAACCTCGCTCCGCCAGGGCGCGAAGGAGGTCAACCTCGTCTACCGCCGCGACCTGAAGGACATGCCGGCCCAGGACGAGGTCCACGAGGCCATCGAGGAGGGCGCCAAGGTCACCTTCCAGGCGGCGCCCACCCGGGTCATGACCGATGCCCGCGGACGGGTGACCGGGGTCGAGTTCCAGAAGATGCACCTGGGCGAGCCGGACGAGAAGGGTCGCCGCCGGCCGGAGCCGATGCCGGGCACCGAGTTCGTGGTCGAGTGCGACACGGTGCTGGGCGCGATCGGCCAGGGACCGGAGCTGGGCTGGATCGCGAGCGAGCCGGAGGAGCTGCAGGCCGGTCTCGAGGTCAGCCGCCAGGGCCGCCTCGTCGTCGACCCGAACACGTTCCGGACCAAGGTCCCGAAGATCTTCGCCGGCGGCGACGTCAACCTGGGCGCGACGACCGTGGTCGAGGCGATCGGGGACGGGCGCCGGGCGTCGTACGCGATGGACTACTGGCTTCGCGGCCACGACCTCGACGACCCGCAGGTCCGCCGGATCGTCTCCGAGCCGCAGCCCTCGTTCCTCACCATCGTGCCCTTCACCGACGACGTGAAGGAGCCCAAGGCGGTGATGGGCAAGAAGGGTGCCGAGGACCGTCGCGACAACTTCGGGGAGTACGAGTACGGCTACACCCACGACCAGGCGATGGGCGAGGCGTCACGCTGCCTGCAGTGCACCTGTGAGGCGATCGGCCACTGCGACCTGCGCGAGGCGGCCATCGAGTACGAGACCACCCTGAACATGGCGATCGACGAGCGGTCGATCCAGGACAACCCGTACGTCGGCGTCAACCACGGCTACGGCCGGGACGAGACCCACTCGTTCATCCTCCGCGACTACAGCCGCTGCATCGACTGCGGCCGCTGCGCCCAGGTCTGCAAGGACATCGTGGGCGCGGGCTGCTACGACTTCATCGGCAAGGGCTTCGACTCGCTGGTCACGACCGCCGACTTCGTCTCGCTCAACGAGACCCCGTGCGTGTCCTGCGGCCGATGCGCGGAGACCTGCCCGGTCGGCGCATTGATGCCGCGGCCGCGGATCCTGGAGACCTACCAGCTCGACGTCAGCCGCTGCATCTTCTGCGGCATCTGCGCCGACGCATGCCCCTACGACGCGCTTCGCTGCGGCCCCGAGTTCGAGTTCAGCGAGTACCAGCGCGACCTGCCGATGCTCGACATCCTCGAGATGTCCGACCGGGAGCGCCCGACCCGCTAGTCGCTCTGGGCGAGAGCGCGGCGTGGCCCGCTGCCGAGGCGAAGGACCGTCAGGATCGCATAGCCGAGCATGGCGCCCGCCACGTTCAGGAGGACGTCGTCGATGTCCGCCATCCGGTTCGGGATCCAGAGCTGGGCGATCTCGATCGCCAGGCTGAGGGCGAGGGCGGCCAGGAAGACGCGGAGCCAGCCGTTCAATGGGGGGAAGGCCACCGGCCCCAGCAGCCCCACGGGGAGCAGGAGCAGGAGGTTACCGACCAGCTGCCGGACCCAGAACGGCGAGTCGAGGTTCGCCATGTAGATCGCGATCGTGCGAAGGGGGACCGGGTTGGGCACCACGATCAGGCCCTCCGGCGGCTCGATCGGCGCCAGCGTCAGCAGCAAGCCGAGCGCGAGCCAGAGGGCGAGCAGGATTCCCGCGATCCATCGCGTCGTCACGCCCCAAGTCTGTCAGGGACGGCGGATGCATGCCGCAGGACTATCGACTCGCCGGCGGCGTGAGGAGGAGCGGCACCCGGATCCCGTTCCGTGCACCCAGCCCGAGCAGGCCGGAATCGGTCTCGACCAGGGCGGTCCAGCTGACCGTGCCGTCGTCCACCGCACCCTCGACCTCCCACGACCCGCCGTCACCGATGACCTGGGCGGCGCGGTACGGCGTGTTCGGCTGGTGCCACAGGAGGAGCGCGACCGGGTCAGGACCGCCGATCAGGTCCAGGAACTCGCCGCAGCACCCGCGCTCGTACTCGCGCGACCACGAGGTGCCATCGGCGGACGACCAGATCGCGGCGCTCCACAGGGCGGGAGGCTGGACCTGGACCGATGCCGTGGCGACGAGACGGCCATCGACCACCGCCACGCCGGAGAAGGACTGGTGCGAAGGGGACGCGTCCAGATCGACCGCGGACCACTGGACCCCGTCCGCGGACCGCCACACCGCGGCGTCCAGCTGCGCGAGCTCGTCGCCGCGACCACCGACCGCGACGAAGCCACCATCGAACGCGACGACATCGGCGATGGCGGCGTCCTCCCCGCCGGGGATCTCGGCAGCTTCGGTCCACGTGACGCCATCGGCCGAGCCCCACGCCACCGCCCCGTTGTAGTGGCTGTCGCCGTACCGGGTGCCGACCGCCAGCAGGCCCGGCCCACCGGCGATCAGATCCAGGAGGATCCCGTCCAGGTCGGCCACCTTCTGCCAGGCGTTCCCGTCCGGCGAGGTCCAGATCCCGCTGTGGAAGACCTCGGAGTCCCGGACGCCCACCTCGCCGGCGGCGACGTAGCGGGTGCCCGACCAGACGACCCGCCCGAAGTGCCAGACCGCATCGTCGGGTGCCGCCGGGACGCCGGTTGCCTCGGCCCAGGTGGCCTCGTCATCGGTGAGCCACGCTCGCGGGTCGTTCCCGGTCCCGTCGAATCCCACCGCCAGCAGACCCCCCTCGGGCCGGCTGATGAGGTCGAGCGGGAACCCTTCGTCATCGATCAGCACCGAGGTCCACGGCTCGCCTGGGGGCGGCGTGGGCGCCAGGACCAGGGTCTCCCCGACGCTGGGCGCCTGGCTGGCGGCAGCCTCGGATGGGCCGTTCGAGGGCGAAGGGCTGGCCACGGTGCAGGCAGCGAGAACCGCGACGACCGCCAGGATTGGTAGCGCGCGCATGCCGGTAGTACACCGGTGCGGATGGATTGGATGCCCATCGGCGACCGATCCGGCGGTATTCTCGCCTGCAGATGACCGATCTCCCGCAGCAGCCGATCGAGATGATCCTCCTCCGCCAGCTGGCGGAGCACCTGGCCATCCCGGTGTGGGTCATCGACGCCGAGGGGGATCTCGTCTTCTTCAACGAGGCCGCCGAGCCCACGCTCGGCCTCCGCGCCGACGACGTCGACCAGATGCCCTACGCGGCGTGGACGGTGGGCTTCAACCCGCGGGACCTGCAGGGCAACGTCGTGCCGGGGGAGTCGCTGCCGCCGGTCAAGGCGCTCCGCGAGAAGAAGCCGCAGCACGACACGCTGGAAATCACCGGAGGGGACGGGGTTGCCCGCCAGATCGTGATCACCGCCTTCCCGCTCACCGGTGGCCATGGCGACGTGATGGGCTCGGTGGCGATGTTCTGGGAGTCGGCCAACGGGGGTGCCGGGGGCCCGGAGGACCCGACGGCGGCGTGATCGTCCGCCTGTGGGGCACGCGGGGCTCGGTCGCCAGCGCGGGACCCCAGACTGCCCGCTACGGCGGTAACACCGCGTGCGTCGAGGTCCGGGGAGGCGACGGGACGCTCCTCGTGCTGGACGCTGGCACCGGTATCCAGCGCCTGGGCAACGAGCTCGAGTCCGATCTCCACCGGATCGACATCCTGCTCACTCACCTCCACATGGACCACATCCAGGGACTGGGCTTCTTCGCACCGATCTTCCGGAAGGGCTGCGAGATCCACGTGTGGGGGCCGCCATCACCAACGCTCCACCTCCGCACGCGGATCACACGCTATCTCTCGCCACCGCTCTTCCCGATCCGCCTGCGCGACCTGCGGGCGAACTTCGAGTTCCACGACGCGCCGCCCGACCCGTTCACCATCGGCAGCCTGACGATCCGCGCCGACGAGGTCATCCATCCGGGGGCCACGCTCGGCTTCCGGATCTCCGAGAACGGCCGTTCCCTCACCTACCTGAGTGACCACGAGCCGGCGCTGGCCGCGGTCGACGGCAACCCGGGACCCTCGTGGATCAGCGGCCTCGGTCTTGCCTCGGGCACCGACGTGCTCATCCATGACGCGCAGTACACGCAGGCCGAGCGTGACGAGCGACTCGGCTGGGGCCACTCCTCGGTGCCCGAGGCGATCGCCTTCGCGCATGCCGCCGCGGCGAAGCAGCTCGTCCTCTTCCACCACGACCCGGCGCGGACCGATCACCAGATGGATCTCCTCGTCGCCGAGGCGGAGGGGCTCGCCGAGGGCCTCCCGGTCACCGCCGCACGCGAGGGGGACGTGCTCGTCCTTTAGAATCGGCTCGGCCTCCCGAGCGAGGCCTGGGAGCGATCGATCTCGAACGGAGCGCCTCGACGCTGGACATTTCGACCGTCCTCTTCTTCGTGCTCGCCGCTGGTGTGATCGGCGGCGGCCTGGCGGCCGTGCTGCTGCGGAACGTGATTCATTCCGCCGTGGCGATGATGTTCTGCTTCGGCGCCCTCGCCGGTGTCTACGCCCTGCTCGGCGCGCCGGTCGTCGCCGCCGCCCAGGTGCTGATCTACCTGGGCGCCATCAGCGTCCTGATCCTGTTCGCGATCATGCTCACCCAGGCCGGTGACGCGAGCCTGCCCGCGCCGTTCCAGCGCCAGGCGCCGGTTGCCGCGCTGGTCGCGCTGGCGATCGTGTTCCTGGTCGGCTGGGCGATCGTCCAGACCGACTGGTCGGCGGCCACGGCCATCGTCGGCGTCGACCTGAACGCCCTGGCGGAGGCGATCTTCACCGACTACGCCCTGCCCTTCGAGATCGTCGCCTTCTTGCTGCTGGCGGCGATCATCGGCGCGATCTACCTCGCCCGGCGACCGGAAGAAGACGAGCGGGCGAACTGAATGATCGGCCTGCCCGCGTACCTGTTCCTCTCGGTGGCCCTGTTCGGGATCGGCGCCTTCGGGTTCCTGGCGCGGCGGAACGCGATCATGATGCTGATCTGCATCGAGCTCATGCTCAACGCGGTCAACCTGTCGCTGGTCACCTTCAACGCCTTCGACGTCACCGCGACCGATGACGCGGGCGCCGTCTTCTCGCTCCTGATCATGGCCGTCGCCGCGGCGGAGGCCACGGTGGGCCTGGCTCTCGTCATCGCCATCATCCGCACCCGTCAGACCCCCGAAGTCGACGAGTACTCGGACCTGAAGGAGTAGGGCGCTGACCCCCGAGCAGCTGATCCCGCTCCTGCCGGCCCTGCCGCTGGTCGGCTTCCTGTTCGCCGTGCTCCTCGGCGGGCGGTTCGACCGGATTCCGGGCCACGAGGCGCACGGGGCGGGTCACGGACCGGGCGCCGGGCACGACACCGGCGGGGATCCGCACGACACCCATTCCGAGCCGGTCGACGAGTCCAGCTTCAGGACCGTTCCGACCGAGGAGGAGCAGCGCGAGACCTCGCCCCACCGGGACCACGCCGACGACCTGGCCAACGCCAACGGGGCGGACGGGGTCATTCCCGACGACCTGAACGACGGACGTGGCCAGGCGGGGCACGTGACGCCGGGTGGGCCGCGCCCGGTCTACCGCTCCTGGTGGGTCCCCACCGCCCTGGTGGCCGTCATGTGGGCCGCGTCCATGGTCGTCTTCGGCGCCGTGATCTTCGGCGGCGAGGAGTACCACGTCTCGGTCTACCGCTGGATCGTGTCCGGCGACTTCACGGTCGAGATCGCCTTCCTGGTCGACGGGCTGACCGCCGTCCTGCTCCTCGTCGTGAGCACGGTGGGGCTGCTCGTCCACGTGTACTCGATCGGCTACATGGACGGCGACCGGAGCGTCTGGCGGTTCTTCGCCTACCTGAACCTGTTCATGTTCAGCATGCTGATCCTGATCCTGGCCGACAACTTCCTGCTCCTGTACGTCGGCTGGGAGCTCGTCGGGCTGTGCTCGTACCTGCTGATCGGCTTCTGGTACAAGAAGCCCTCGGCGGCGGGCGCCGCCAAGAAGGCGTTCATCGTCAACCGGGTCGGCGACTTCGGCTTCGGGCTGGGCGTGATCCTCCTCTGGACGCTGCTCGGGACGCTCGCCTTCGACGAGGTGTTCGCGGCCATCGGCGGCGTCGAGGAGTGGCAGGTGACCCTGGTGGCCCTCCTGCTGTTCGCCGGCGCGGTGGGCAAGAGCGCCCAGTTCCCGCTCCACGTCTGGCTGCCGGACGCGATGGAGGGCCCGACCCCGGTCAGCGCCCTGATCCACGCCGCGACGATGGTCAACGCCGGCGTCTACATGGTCGCCCGCTCGAACCCGATCTTCGCCGAGGCCCCCACCGCCATGGCCGTCGTCGCCGCGATCGGGGTGTTCACCGCCATCCTGGCGGCGGCGATCGCGATCACCCAGAACGACATCAAGAAGGTCCTCGCCTACTCGACCGTCAGCCAGCTGGCGTACATGTTCTTCGGCCTGGGGATCGGGGCGTGGGTGGCGGCCATCTTCCACCTGCTGGCCCACGGCTTCTTCAAGGGCCTGCTGTTCATGGCGTCGGGATCGGTCATCCACGGCGCCGGCGGCGAGCAGGACATGCGGTTCATGGGTGCGCTCCGCGAGAAGATGCGGTGGACCTACGTGACGATGGTGATCGGCTCGCTGGCGCTGGCCGGCATCCCGATCTTCGCCGGCTTCTTCAGCAAGGACGAGATCCTGGGCGAGGCCTTCGTGCGCGGCTACTGGGTCTACTGGCTGATCGGGATCAGCGTCGCGTTCCTGACCGCGTTCTACACGTTCCGGATGATCTACCTGACCTTCCACGGGACGTGGCGCGGGCCGGCCGAGGCCTGGCACCACGTCCATGAGAGCGCGGCGACGATGGTCGCGCCGCTCGTGATCCTGGTCGTGCCCACCGTCCTGGCCGGCCTCCTGCTGGGCCTGCCCCCGGAAGGCGGCGCCATCCACACCTGGCTCGAGGAGGTCTTCCACGGCGCCGAGGAGCTCGGGACCGGGATCCTGCCCGGCTCGATCGCCGCCGAGGCGCTGGCCAGCGGCGAGGCGCACCAGTTCGAGTGGCTCGGGATCGGGGGCCTGCTCCTGGTCGTCGGAGCCGGGGTGGGCATTGCCGGCATCCTCCTCGCCAGGCGCTGGTACACCCAGGACCTCGAGGCCCCGGCCCGCTTCGTCGAGCGCTTCCCGTTCGGGCTGGGCCCGGGGATGTACCGCGCCAGCCTGAACAAGTACTACTTCGACGATATCTACCAGCTCGTGTTCGCTCGAGGCGGCGTGCTCGTCTCCGACGCCCTGTGGTGGTTCGACGTCCACGTCATCGACGGCTTCGTGAACGGGACGGGCTCCGTCGCCCAGTTCATCGGCGGCATCCTCCGGCGGCTCCAGACCGGCCGCGTCCAGAACTACGGGCTGGGCATCGCCGCCGGCCTGGTCATCGTCCTCCTCGTCTACGCGACGGTGGTCCGCTGATGGTTGACGTGGCCGGCCTGCCGGTCCTCTCGCTGATCGTCTTCACCCCGCTGATCGGGGTGGCGGTCCTGCTGCTGGTGCCGGGCAAGAACCATCGGCTCATCCGGTGGGTGGCGCTGCTGGCGGCGCTGGCGTCCATGGCCTTCAGCCTGCTGGTCTTCCTGGGCTACGTCCCCACCGGCGCCGAGTTCCAGTTCCGCGAGGACATCCCGTGGATCGACGCGTTCGGGATCCGCTACACGCTGGGCGTGGATGGGATGAGCGCCGTCCTCGTGCTCCTCACCACCGTCCTGAGCGTCGTGGCGATCCTGTACTCCTGGGATCCCATCCAGAAGCGGGTCAAGGAGTACTACGCCGCGATGCTGCTCCTGATGACCGGCATGCTCGGCGTGTTCGTCGCGCTCGACCTGTTCGTCTTCTACGTCTTCTGGGAGCTGAGCCTGATCCCGATGTACCTGATCATCGGGATCTGGGGCGGGCCGAACCGGATCTACGCCACGGTCAAGTTCGTCATCTACACCCTCGTCGGCTCGCTCCTGATGCTGGTCGCCATCCTGGCCGTGGTCATCGCCCACGCCAACCTGGGCGGCGAGTTCACGTTCTCCTACGAGGCGCTCCGCGGCACCCCGTTCCCGGATCTCCTCCAGGCGGCCGCCTTCATCGCGTTCGGCCTGGCGTTCGCGATCAAGGTCCCGCTCTGGCCGTTCCATACCTGGCTGCCGGATGCCCACGTCGAGGCGCCGACCGCGGGCTCGATCATCCTGGCCGGCGTCCTGCTGAAGCTGGGTGGCTACGGCTTCCTGCGCTTCTCGCTCCCGCTCCTGCCCGATGCGGCCCACTCGTTCGCCCCGCTGATGATCACCCTGGCCCTGATCGCGGTGATCTACGGCGCCCTGGTCGCCCTGGTCCAGCCCGACCTGAAGAAGCTGATCGCCTACTCGAGCGTCTCGCACATGGGCTTCGTGATCCTTGGCGCGTTCGTCTTCAACATGCAGGGCCTCCAGGGCGCGATCTTCCAGATGGTCAGCCACGGGATCACGACCGGGGCGATGTTCCTCCTGGTGGGCGTGATCTACGAGCGGACCCACGACCGCCAGATCGCCCACATGGGCGGCCTGAACGCGAAGCTGCCGGCCTACGCGGCCATGTTCGGGCTGTTCACCTTTGCCTCGATCGGCCTCCCGGGGCTGTCGGGCTTCGTCGGCGAGTTCCTCGTCATGCTGGGCGCGTTCCAGTACTCGGGGCTCGTGGCGGCCGTCGCGATGCTGGTCGTCATCGCCAGCGCGGTCTACATGCTGTGGATGTTCCAGCGCGCCTTCTTCGCCGTCCCGTCGGACTGGATGCGGCGGGCGTGGGACGGCCTGCACGACCTGACCCGGATCGAGTGGCTGTCGCTGGCGCCACTGATCGTGCTGGTGGTGCTCCTCGGCGTCTATCCGGCGCCGGTCCTGGAGGCCACCGCGGAGCCCGTCCAGCGGATCCTCGACACGGTCCAGCAGGCCGGTGGCCTGGACCTCGTGGCGTGGCCATGGTGAGCGCAGCGGACCGATGAACGACGTCGAGAACCTCTACCCGCTGCTCCCCGAGCTCACGCTCGCGATCTCGATCCTGGTCGTGATCAGCGTCGACCTGTTCCTGGCGCGCGAGCGCAAGTGGTTGCTCACCCCACTGACCGTGCTCGGCCTGGCCGCGGTGACCGCGTCGATCGCGTGGGTCTGGAGCACCCTGCCCGATCAGCCGCTCGCCGGGACCTACACCGTCGATGCGCTCGCGCTCGTGCTCAAGCTGGCCGCCGTCGTCATCGCCCTGCTCGCCGCCCTGTTCTCGCCGGCGTACCTGGTGAGCCGGAAGCTGCCACTCGGCGAGTTCAACGCGATCCTCCTGTTCTCGACCCTCGGCATGTTCGTGCTGGCCAGCAGCGCCGACCTCATCACCCTGTTCCTCGGCCTCGAGCTGATGGTCATGCCCGCCTACCTGCTGACCGGCTTCCACAAGACCGATCGCTTCAGCAACGAGGGTGGACTGAAGTACTTCCTGCTCGGGTCGTTCGCCAGCGCGATCCTCCTGTTCGGGGTGGCGTGGACCTACGGCTTGACCGGCTCGGTGAAGTTCAGCGAGATCGCCGAGGTGCTGTCGACCGGGCTGATGAACGGGGCGGTCCTCGTCGCGCTCGGGTTCCTGACGGTTGGAGCGACCTTCAAGGTGGCGGCCGTGCCGTTCCACTTCTGGACGCCGGACGCCTACCAGGGCGCCCCGACCCCGATCACCGGATTCCTCTCGGTCGGACCCAAGCTCGGGGCCTTCGCGCTCCTGCTCCGGCTCTTCGGGGAGGCCCTCGGCCCCGTCCGCGCCGACTGGCTCGACGTCTTCGTGATCCTCGCCGTGGTGACGATGACGTTCGGCAACGTCGTGGCCCTGACCCAGACGAACGTCAAGCGGATGCTGGCCTACTCCTCGATCGCCCACACCGGCTACATCCTGGCCGGCCTGGCCGCGTACGCGGCGGCCCCCTCCCCGGACATCGCGGCCCAGGCCATCGAGGCGGTCGTGTTCTACCTGGTCGGTTATTCAGTCATGAACATCGCCGCGTTCGCGGTGGTCGGGATGCTCCAGCGCGACGTTCGCCGCTACGGCGGGCTGGCCTCGTTCGCCGGCCTCGCCTCGCGCCAGCCGGCGCTGGCCGCGGCGATGACCGTCCTCCTCCTGTCGCTGACGGGTATCCCGCCCACGGTCGGCTTCTTCGCCAAGCTGTACATCCTGCTGGCCACGGTCGACGCCGGCCTCGTCTGGCTGGCGATCGCGATCGCGCTGAACGCCGCGCTGGCTGCCTTCTACTACCTGCGGGTCGTGGTCTACATGTACATGCGCGACCCGGAGGCCGAGCCCGCCGAGGTCGAGCGCTCCGGCGTCGGCCGCCTGGCGCTCGTCCTGAGCGTGGCCGGGGTCCTCCTGCTGGGCATCTTCCCCGGCTTCCTGCTCGGCTGGCTGCCGGCCGACTGGGTCGCCGCCGCCGCGGGCTTCGTGCGCTAGGCCGGCCGTGAGGACCATCCGCTGAACGCTCGCCGACCGCGCGGGCTCGCCCTCCCGCTCACCCTCGCCGTCCTCGGGATTGCCCTGATCCTCGTTGGGCAGCTGCCCCTCGACCAGGACCCGACTCCCAGCCTGCCGCCGATCACGACCCCGACCCCGGTTGCCGTCCGGACCCCGTCCCCGGAGCCATCGGAGTCGCTGGCGCCGTCCGAGACGCCCCCGCCCACGCCGGTTCCGACCCCGATCCCGAGCGACTGGGTGGCGGTCCAGCTCCAGGCGGAGTCGGTCGGCATCAACGTCGCCATCCAGCGGCTGGCCGCCGGGCAGCCGCTCGGTGACTGCTGCGCGTACCTGCTGCCCCGCACCTCCGACCCGGGACGCGGGACGAACTCGTACATCGCGGGCCACGCCCTGCTGCCGCTCCTGAAGGGCCTGTGGAACATCCAGCTGGGCGCGGAGATCCTGGTCCAGATGTCCGACGGCGCGGTGCTCCGCTACCAGGTGACCGAGATCCGGCCCAACGTCTCCTGCCCCGACCCCGACCAGCCGCCGATGGATCCCCCGATCCCGCTTGCCCTCCTCTACGCGGCGCCCGGATGCGTCGAGGGTGCCCGCTGGACGGCCCCCACCGACCACGAGCAGCTGACCCTGCAGACCTCGCAGGGCTTCAACCGCAACTGGGGCGAGCTGATCGTGATCGCCCTCCCGATCGAGGAGCCAAGCTAGCCGCTCGACCCACGGGCGGGGTCAAAGGTCGCGATGGACGAATCGCCGCGAGGCGAGGAACCAGAGGACCGCCGCCAGCGCCAGGCACAGGCCGATGGCCTCCAGGCCCACCGTGATCGGCCGATCACCGGGCGCCATCCCCGCCACCAGCCAGTAGCCGCTGGCCGGGTGGACGACCGACTGCCCGAGCAGGACCAGTGGCACGGCCAGCAGGGCCCCGCCGATGACCGTGACGAGCGCCGTGATCCGGCCCGGCGCGTCGACGCCGATGGCGAGCGAGGCCGCGGACAGCGGAATGGCCGGAGCGGCAGCGGCCACCACCCCGACCGCGATGGCGAGCGGGTCCGGTGAGAGGCCGGCCGACGGGATGGCCAGCCCGGCAAGGATCCCGGCGAGGACGTAGGCGAGCAGGCTGGCGAGGGCCGGCACGGCCAGCCAGGCGCCGATGAGGGCCGTCCGCGGCACGGCTCGGACGACGAGCCATCCAGCGGCCCCCGAGCGGATCTCCTCGGTGAAGCCGGTGCCCACCAGGGCCGCGCTCAGCACGCCCGCGATGGCGAATCCCACGGCCAGCGTGATCCGGCCGATCTCGGGGCCGAACTGCGGACCCAGCTGGCCCTCGACGATGACCGCGGCGATGGCCGCCATCGCCGGCAGAGCCAGCAGGCCGAGCAGGCGCAGCTGGATCCACATCTGGCGGATGACGTGGACGCCGAGGATCACGGTTCGGGCTCCTGGGTGTCACCGACCATCGTCAGGTCGGCGAGGGCGGTCATCCCTCGCAGGGACAGGGGCAGCCGCTGGGCATCGAGCTCGGTGATCGGGGCGTGGAGCGCCATCCGGCCGTCGCGGATGAGCACGACCCGGTCGACGATCCCGCCCTCCTGGGCGGGGTAGCGGCTCGCGATGAGGACGGTCCGTCGATCCCCGGGGATGCGGAGCAGCCGCAGCCGGTCCGGCGGGGAGTGGCCGCGGAGCGGCTCGTCGAGGAGCAGGACCTCCGGGTCGGGCAGGAGCGCGGCGGCGAGGGCGGTGCGTTCGGCAATGACCCGGCCGGCGTGCCGAAGGGGACGGTCCCGAATGGCGCCCAGTTGGAAGCGCTGGAGCGACTCCTCGATCTGCCGCTCCCGCTGCGGTCCGTCCATGCCCGACAGGCGCGCGGCGAGCTCGAGGCTCTCGGCCGGGGTCATCCACAGCGGGATCCCCGGATCCGATCCGACGAAGCCCACCCGGCGGGCCCAGCCCTCCGGGATCGAGGCCTCCCGGACGAGGCCGGCCACGAGGACCGTCCCGCGGTCGGCCCGAGCCACGCCGGCCATGATCCGGAGCAGGAGGGAGGCCGCATCCGGCTCGATCCCCGCGACGAGGACCCGTGCACCGGCGGGGATCGCGAGGTCGAACCCGTCGAGGAGCGCCTGGCCACCGACCTTCCGAACCAGGCCGTCGACCTCGACGGCCACCGGTCGCAGCCGGCGCGCGGCCGGCGAGGACCACAGGGCGTCCGGCGTGGAGATCGGCATCAGCGCGACTCTAGCGCCTCGCTGCGCCGAAAAGTCCCCCTTGACATCGCCAGATGTCACACATAGGATAAGCGCGCCCTTATATAAAGAAACGCTTCACTATCCACGCCCGAGGACCACGATTCACCGATGTCGATGACCGCCGCCGAGCCCCTTGCCGCCCGCGACCTCCGCCTGCTGCGCGACCTCTATCGGGCGCTGGCGGATCCCACCCGCCTTCGGGTGTGCGCGATCCTCGGCGAGTCGGGTCCCCTCCCGGTCAACGAGCTGTCCGCCCGCTTCGGGCTGTCCCAGCCGCTCGTCAGCTGGCACCTACGGATCCTCCGCACGGCGGGCCTGGTCGAGATGCGGCCCCACGGTCGCGAGAAGCTGTGTGCGCTGCGGCCATCGGCCTTCGAGGCCCTCGCCGTCGCCCAGCGCCGCCTCGTCGCCGGGGAGCTGCGGGTGGCCGCCACCAGCGGGATCGATACGGGAGGCGCGCTCGGTGTCCGCTGAGCCGGCCCCGACGCCCACGCCCACCCCCGGGCGCGGGGACAGCCTCCTCTCCGAGCGGGTCAAGCTCGCGGGTCGGGCCGCCCTGGCGCCGCTGATCAACACCCTCGCCGCCGCCGGCGTGACGCCGAACTCGGTCACCGTCGCCGGCCTGCTCATCGTCATCGCCGCGTCGATCCTGATCTGGCAGCACTACCTGCTGGCCGGGGCCATCTTCCTGGCCATCGGCGCCGGGCTGGATGCCGTGGATGGCGGCCTGGCCCGAGCCCAGGGCGGCGGCACGCCGTTCGGCGGCTTCCTGGACAGCACCCTCGACCGCACCGGCGAGGCGATCGTCTACGTCGGCATCGTTGCCTACTACCTCGACTCCAGCGTCTCCCCGTTCGTCCCCGTCATGCTCGCGCTGCTCGCGTTGAGCGGCTCCTTCCTCGTCAGCTACTCCCGCGCCCGGGCCGAGGCCGCCGGCTTCACCGCATCGAACGGCCTCGCACCCCGGACCGAGCGCCTCGTGATCCTCGTCCTCGGCCTGGCGATTGCCGGGCTCGCCTATTCCTTCGCCCTGCCGCTGGCGATCGGCCTCATCGCCGTCCTGGCGTGGGCCACCGTCGTCCAGCGCATCTGGTCCGTTCGCAAGCAGGCGGCCGCGTCCGCCGAACCCACCCACAAGGAGAGCTAACACCGTGGCAACCACGAAGATCCCCGCGACCAAGCCCGTCAACGGCAAGACCGTCACCGGCAAGGCCGCCACCAACGGACGCAATGGCAAGCGTCGCTCGGACGGCAAGGTCCGAGTGGCGATCGTCGGCGTCGGCAACTGCGCCTCGAGCCTCGTCCAGGGGCGCTACTACTACGAGAACGCCCGACCCGGCGACAACATCCCCGGCCTCATGCACGTCGACCTGGGCGGGTACCACATCCGGGACATCGAGTTCGTGGCCGCCTTCGACGTCGACAAGAACAAGGTCGGCAAGGACCTGTCCGAGGCCATCTACACGACCCCGAACAACACGTTCGTCTTCCAGCAGGTCCCCCACACCGGCGTCACCGTCGAGCGTGGGATGACCCTCGACGGGCTCGGCAAATACCTGTCCGAGATCATCGAGAAGGCCCCGGGTGAGACCGCCGACGTGGTCGGCATCCTCCAGGACCGCGACGTCGACGTCATGGTTTCCTACCTGCCGGTGGGCAGCGAGGACGCCACCAAGTGGTACGCCGAGCAGGCCCTCCAGGCGGGCGTCGCCTTCGTGAACGCCATCCCGGTGTTCATCGGCCGGGAGCCGTACTGGCAGCGGCGATTTGCCGAGGCCGGCCTGCCGGTCATCGGTGACGACATCAAGTCGCAGGTGGGCGCGACCATCACCCATCGGGTCCTGACCCGGCTGTTCATGGACCGCGGCGTCCAGGTCGACCGCACCTACCAGCTGAACTTCGGTGGCAACACCGACTTCCTGAACATGCTCGAGCGCGAGCGGCTGGAGTCGAAGAAGATCAGCAAGACGAACGCGGTGACCTCGATGCTCGACTACGAGATGAGCCCCGACGACGTCCACGTCGGTCCCAGCGACTACGTGCCGTGGCTGAAGGACCGCAAGTGGTGCCACATCCGGATGGAGGGCACGACCTACGGCGACGTGCCGCTCAACCTCGAGCTCAAGCTCGAGGTCTGGGACTCCCCGAACAGCGCCGGCGTCATCACCGATGCGATCCGCTGCGCGAAGCTGGGCCTCGATCGCGGCCTGGCCGGGACCCTGGTCGCGCCGTCCTCGTACTTCATGAAGTCGCCGCCCCGCCAGATCCACGATGACGTGGCCCGCGAGCGGGTGGAGGCCTTCATCCGGGGCGAGGACAACGAGACCCTGGACGGCACCGAGGCCCCGACCCCCGCCAAGACGCGGCGCGCCGCCAAGGCAAAGGCCTTCGCCCGCCGCTAGGCTGCCCTGCGTGGCCGTCGAGCGGACCGTGACCGGCTCCCCGCGGCAGCACTCGGCCCGCCAGGGGGAGCGGGGGCGTGAGCGGCTCACCTACTGGGCCTACCGCGCCGCCGAGACGGTGCTGAGCACGCTGCCCCGCGGGGTCGTCGTGCCCGGCGCGGTGGCGGTCAGCAACGGCGCCTACGACGTGGCTGGACCCAAGGGCGACGTGGTCCGAGCCAACATGGCCCAGGCCCTCGGCCTGCCCGAGGACGACCCACGGGTCAAGCGGACGGCCCGCCAGGCGTTCCAGAACTTCGGGCGCTACATGGTCGAGGTCATGCGCCTGCCGGTCCTCGACCCGGCCGACGCCCGGCGACGGGTCACGTTCCACGGCTGGGACGACCTGGCCGCGGCGCGGGGCAGCGACGGCAAGGGCGTGCTCATCTGCGCGGTCCATGTCGGGGCGATGGACGTCATCGCACCGGCGATGCTGGTCGAGGGCGAGAAGCTGAGTGCGATAGGCGACGACACGACCTACGGCCGCCTGTACGACCACCTGGCCGCCATCCGTGCCCGGTTCGGGGTCGACGTCATCGGCTGGCGCAACCTGCGCCGCCTCTACAAGGTCCTCGCCGATGGGGGCAACCTCGTCCTGCTGGTGGACGGCCCGTACCGGCGCGGCGACGTCCCGGTCGAGTTCCTGGGTGCTCCCACCACGCTGCCCGCCGGGCCGGCACTGCTCTCCGCGCGGACCGGGGCGGCGATCCTGCCGGTCGGTGCCCGGCGCACCGGTGACGACGGGCTCGAGGCGTGGGGCTTCCCCACGATCCACGCCACGAGCACCGAGCCGGCGGAGGTGTACCGCGCGACCCAGGCCCTCGCCGACGCCCTCGGCGAGGTCATCCGGACCGATCCGGGCCAGTGGTACATGTTCCGCCCCGTCTGGCCCCAGTCCGATGCCGACCGCGCCGAGGCGGCGGCCGCGCTGGCCCGCGCCCGGGCGGGCGAGGACTGGACCGTCACCCCGACATGAGGCTGAGCCCGAGCGGCATCCTGCTCCGGGCCGGCCTCGAGCTGGGCGACGCGATCTTCGGAGCGCTGCCGACCGGCGTCGCGTACGGCGTCGCGGACCTGCTGGGCGAGGCCTGGTACCGCTTCGCGCCCGGGCGGCGGGCCCTGGTCGCCGCCAACCTCGCCCGGGTCGCCGAGCACAGCGGCCATCCGCTGCGTGGGGCAGCCCTGCGTCGCCAGGTCCGGGCCGCGTTCATCGCCCACGCCCGCTACTACCTCGAGGTCGTGCGGATGCCGCGCCGGGGCCCGGCGGACCTCGACCGGCTCCTCGTCTGGCGTGACGAGGCGGATCTCGTGGCACTTGCCCGGGCGGGGAATGGCGTCATCGGCGTCGCGGCCCACTTCGGCAACTTCGAGCCCGCCGCGATCTGGATCGCCGCCCACGGCCTGCCCTGGGTAGCCCCGGTCGAGCCGATCGAGCCCCCGGCGCTGTTCGAGTACCTGCGCTCGCGGCGGGGTGCGGCGAACATCGGCGGTGAGATCGTCGTCCCACCGGAGTCCGGACGTCGGGCGATCGCCGCCCTGAAGAGCGGTGGGCTGGTCGCGATCGCGGCCGACCGCGAGGTCGAGGGCAACAGCCTCGAGGTCGACTTCTTCGGCCATCCGGCCCGCGTGCCCACCGGACC